>JAYQBI010000155.1:0-2943 GCA_038137235.1 Opitutales bacterium
GCCAATTCCTTCCATTGGTCTTGGTTTTGCATTCGGGCGGGAAAAGCTTTCACGCTTGGTTTAACGGTTGCGATTCGTCGGAGGAACGGGTTTTGGCCTTTCGTCGCCATGCTGCGTCCCTCGGTGCGGACAAGGCCGTCTTCACCAGGTGTCAAATGGTTCGCATGCCAAACCAGTGCAGAGAAGAGAACGGTAATCTTCAGGAACTCCATTACTTTGCCCCGTTGAATCTTCCTTCGAGTACTCAATCTCCATCCATCAACTTTGATAAATATCCGCGTGCCCCTGAACTGGTTGCTTCAAAATCAAATACAATAAAAGTTCCCACGATCGAAAGTTTGTCTGAATTTAAGGCAAACTGCTCACCGAAACCCTATGAGTTATTGGAGGGTACAATATACAAAGGATGTAAAGTTGCATTGGCGGGTCAGTCGAAGGCTGGCAAATCACACTTGGCAATGCAACTAGCACATGCCATTTCGACAGGGAATGATTTCCTGGGCATGAGCACCCGAAAATCCAAAGTTCTTTATCTTAATCTGGAACTTCCTGACTTTGTCGTAAACAGCAGATATGCGGCCCTCGAATCAAAAATCTCTGATAATTCTGATAATCCAAACCTCTACATCTCGAATGGACGAGGAAATTGGTCCGGGATTGAAAGCCTGGATATGATGGTCGATGAAATCATTGAAAAAGGTATTGGGTTAATCGTAGTCGATCCGTTTTACAAAGTTCATGACATTGATGAAATTGATCAGGCAAGTGTCAAAAAAGTGCTTCGCTCCTTCGATGAGATTACTGATAAAACAGACGCCACACTGGTTTACATTCATCATTTCAACAAGGGAAAAGCCAGTGATAAGAACAATATAGACCTTCTTGCCGGATCAGGAGTTTTAGCAAGGGACTTTGATTCCTTCATGTTATTAAAGGAAAATAAAGATGGTAAGCCCGTACTGGAATTTATTTTGCGTTGTCACCCACCAAAAGAGCCAATCATTCTGGGAGAGGACTACCCTATCAAAGTTGTTGATAATGAATCAATGTCTGAAGGCGGTGGGACACTGCCCAGTGAGAGTGAGAAGGTCACCAATGGGAAATATTGCTTCGAGCAAATAAAACCAGTTCTTGCTGACAATGAACCAATAGCGTCAGGTGAATTACAAAAAAAAGTAGAGGATGAAACGGGGATGAAAAAGAGTACATTCAATGCACTTCTGAAAGAAGCCAAGGAGTGTGGTCTAGTTAAATCTCAACGGACGGGAAAAGAAATACTCTATGAATTACCGGAAGATGAACATGTCCAAACGATATAGTCCAAAACCCAATATACAATACCCCCCCTATAGGGGGGTATTGTATTGATTGGACACGAAATATTTTGGAGATAAAAATAAACAAATTGGCAATGACTATTGGAAATATAAAATTCAGAATTTATTGCTGAATTCTATTTGCTTATTAAGTAATATTACATTATGATAAATAACATCCAGTATTAAAAATTATCTGGAGATAAATTTTCACGCCAAAACAGCGGAAATTAATTTTTTAAACTTTTTGCACTTCAACGATTTTATTAGGTAAAATACGCTGTTTTCAAAAGTGCATACTAAACAGTATCTTATGAAACTTGATATAGTTTTGATATATCATATTTTTAAAAAAAGTGATACAAAGTGATACAAATTGATATATCATATTATATCATTTATAAACAGATTTGATTCCATTTGATATAATAAGATTATATTTTTAAATATAAAACAACCTATTTGATATATAAGTGTAAGCTTTTTTGATATACTCTTGATATACTAAAATGAAGTAATCTTTTTTGTCAGCAGACAAAAAATCTACCTGCACCCGGTATTTTCTTCATTTTACATTGTAAAATAAAACCTCCATTCTGATTAAGCGAATGTCTGAGGATACATACTTTTTTACGGAGGGAAGGTTCAGTGCAATCCCACCCACTTTTGCGTTATATAATCATGTAGGAGACAACTAAGTTCCCTACCGCACACGCCCGAATTTCCCAGACGGAGAAGTTAGGGCTTTTTTGTGCGTTCATATAATTTCCGTCATTAGAAAGTGAGGTGGCATAAATGGCCATTTTATTGGAATTCAAATACGATAAACGGTTGGGCCTGCCCGGCTATAGCAGTCACGACTTCGGAGTATCGATGAGAACTGAAGTCAACAATGTGGAAGAAATCCAGGAGGAGTCAGAAAAGGCTTATCGATTACTCCAGCAGAGTGTCGATGCTCAATTGAGCAATCCTGGTTTCATACCCTCTGAAAACAATAAGGAAACAGAGAGTAAAGGAACTCAGATAAACGGAACGGATCCTGAAAAGTGGAACTGCACCGAAAGACAACGGGGACTGATTCTCAAAATTCTCAGTCAGAATGATCTCCCGGAATCAGCCATTGAAGAGGTGGCTCAGGACCTTCATGGACGCCCCATGTCCGAACTTGGCAAGTTGCAAGTATCATCAGTGATTTCGGAAGTGTTGGATCGCTGGGGAAGGCACAAACGCTCAAACGGGAGGGCTGCCTGATGAGTTTATTCAGGCTAATTCCTCCCGCCCTTATGATTCCCAGAATCATGCAGGCCAAGCCCGACACCGAAATCATCCGGGAGCGGATTGCAGACTTCTCTCCACTCATCGATGCCGCCATGGTTGCCGGATGCTTCAGTCTGCTTGTGGCCATTGTATGGTCCGCCGGTCTGATCATTACCGCCCGCATAAAAAAGGGAGGTTCAAAATGTGGATGATCGTAACCCGGGCAGCCGCTCTTATTGGACTCGGACTTGGTGCCGGAAGCATGATGAGCTCCTCCAAAGGAACAAGTCATCATGTGCCACCCGCAGTTATTCAGGAGGCATCTTCCTCGATCAGTCCATTTTTGATTGTGGCGATCGCACTGCTGGTC
>JAYQBI010000156.1:0-2928 GCA_038137235.1 Opitutales bacterium
CGGGTGAAGAGGGCAGCCGATCTGGGGATTACTCTTTATGAAATGGCACAGGAGAAGGAACATTATGATCTTCAGTCTTATCTCGATGCCTCCGAATTCGCCCTGCGGGCAAAGCCTGAGCAGGTGCCAGCATTGCTGGAGATGTTATCTCATCATGATTCGGGCATCCGTTACTGGGGTATGACTGGGCTTTGTCTACTTGGAGAAAATGCCCGTTCGCATATTCCAACCATTCGCAAGCTTACCAATGATTCCTCGGATGCCGTCCGTGCCATCACTGCTTTTACTTTGTTTCGATTGGGTGAAAAAGAGGCTGCCAGATCCTGCTACCAGCAACTTCTGAAAAATGATTCCTATGCATCTCTGCTGGTGCTCAATATGATCGATTGGTTGGGGGATAGGGGAGACCATTACTCTGATGCGATCCGTCAGTGTTCATTTTCTCACCAGAAATTTGTGCAAAACATAAAGGAGCTTTTTTAATTGTTTGGAAATTGGTTTAGGGGCGAACTTTGAGATTTCTTTCAATTCAATCTTAGAAAATTTCGCCTGTTCGCCTTTACAGTTAAGGCAAGGTCTATCTGTTCCAAACTCAGAATTTCAGTTTCGAATACCAGTTCTGTGCAGTAACGACTTAGGAAATTTATAAATTTTCATTTTGTTAATGCAATAATGCATCTTAACTTTGTAGTTTTATAAAAATTAAAGATATTATTTGCTTTATTAAAGAAGCAAGCAGGTGCCACTTTTAATATTTTCAGTTAAAATATACTAAAAATATTTATGTGAATTTTATTTTTATTAAATTTACTATATTTATGTTTTTTAAATTCTTGTAGTCATTAAATTGACGCATTCAATTATTTTCAGCCTAAAATTTTGAATGCTATGTCTTATGCCTACAATAGGAATACCAAAGGAAAGTAACAGTAAAGAGACACGAGTTGCAGCAACTCCGGATTCTGTGAGGAAATTAACTTCCCTCCAGGGAGTCGAGGTAATGATTGAGAGTGGACTTGGGGATCGGCTCAAAGTATCCGATCAAGAATACGAGAAAGCTGGTGCAGCCATTTGTTCAAGAGAGAAAATTTTTGGCTCTGATTTTATTTTTCAAATTAGCCCAATGAGTCTGGATCGGT
The DNA here is from genome assembly GCA_038137235.1 of Opitutales bacterium. Lineage (GTDB taxonomy): Bacteria > Verrucomicrobiota > Verrucomicrobiia > Opitutales > Seribacteraceae > Chordibacter. Next base: position 1,140 of record JAYQBI010000156.1, read on the forward strand.
TAGCTGATTATAAAAAAGGAGGTGTCTATATTGGCTGTCTTGATCCCTACAACCGGCGGGATCTCATCCAGTCTTGTGTGTCCCATTCAATTGATGCGGTAAGTATGGAGATGATGCCCCGATCCACCCGTGCACAAAAGATGGATGTTCTGAGTTCACAGGCAAGTATTGCCGGATATGCAGCGGTGGTGGTTGCCAGTGAAGTTTCGGATAAATTATTTCCCATGATGATGACTCCCGCTGGTACCATTTCGCCCGCGAGGGTATTTGTTATTGGCGCGGGTGTTGCTGGTTTACAGGCCATTGCCACGGCAAAGAGAATGGGAGCTCGTGTGGATGCTTTTGATACAAGACCGGTGGTTAAAGAACAGGTGGAGTCTCTGGGGGCTAAATTTTTGGACATCGACTTAGGGGAGACTGGTCAAACTAAGGACGGTTATGCAAAGGCACTTTCTCAAGAGCAACTCTCCAGGCAAAGAGATGCGATGAAAACTCAGTGTGCACACAGTGATATTGTGATTACAACTGCGCAACTTTTTGGGCGTACCGCACCGGTTATTCTCAATGATGAAATACTGTCTGCGATGAAGCCTGGTTCTGTAATTGTTGATTTAGCTGCGGAGAGTGGCGGAAATGTTAGCGGGAGTCTTGCTGGTGAAATTGTTGAAAAGGAAAATGTTTTTATTGTTGGGGCGGCAAATTTCCCGGGTCGTTATACCAAAGATGCCAGCCAAATGTATGCATCCAACTTGTATGCTTTCTTCTCGGAGTTTTACTCGACTGAAAATCAGGCTTTTGAATACGACCCAGAGGATGAAATTCTTTCTGCCTGCTACCTTGTTCGTGAAGGAAAAGTCATTCACCCCTCATTTGCTGTGTCCAATTAATGGAAAACCTAAATTTACTATGGAAGCGATCTTACTTGTATTCATTTTAGTTCTATCAATCTTCTTGGGCTTTGAACTAATTTCCAAAGTGCCTGCCACTTTGCACACTCCCTTGATGTCAGGCTCCAATGCCATTTCTGGAATTACTGTGGTGGGTGCTTTGTTAACCACCATCGCGGCAACCAATAGTAGTGATTCTGAAATGAAAATTATTTTGGGAGTGCTCGCAGTTGCCTTTGCCACAACCAATGTGGTTGGCGGATACTTGGTCACCGACCGGATGTTGAGAATGTTTAAAAAGAAAGAACCCAGAAAGTAATGCTCTCATTAGACTCAATTAATCTGCTCTATGTTCTGGCGAGCATTCTTTTCATTCTGGGACTGAAAAAACTATCCCGCCCGGACTCAGCAAGGAAAGGAAACTTAATCTCAGCCATCGGTATGTTGGTTGCGATTGTTGCCGCTCTCTTGACCATGGAAATCTTGAATCCTCAATGGATCCTTGTTGGTCTTGGCATTGGAACTGTGGTTGGTGTCTTTGCAGCATTCCGGGTGAAAATGACCAGTATGCCCGAACTGGTTGCTCTTTTCAACGGCTTCGGAGGTATTGCCAGTTTACTGGTTGGATGGGCAGAATTTATTGGTATTCATGAGACGGCGGAAAAACTCTCATTGGTTCCCTTGATTGCACTGGTTTGTGCGGTGCTTATTGGAGCGGTTACTTTCACAGGTTCTTTAGTGGCTTGGTGTAAGTTGGCAGGAATTGTAGGTGGCAAGCCATTTCTTTTCCCTGGTCAAAAGATCGTAAATTCTTTGCTTTTAGTGGGGATGATTGGAGCCGGATGTTTGATTGTTTTGGCGGCGATTTCTTCTTCAGTCTTTTACTTAAGTTCAAGTGAGGC
>JAYQBI010000157.1:0-2905 GCA_038137235.1 Opitutales bacterium
TCATCCGCTGTCAAGGATGGTAGTGTCTGGCTATGGAACAAGCCACTGGGTTGGGTTTGGACGAAGCAGGAAACCTGGCCTCACCTGTGGTCCAACCGTTCGAAGGGATGGTTGTACTTCTTCGAGGGACGGAGCGGAAAGCCGGCCCGATTTTACGACTACTCCTCGAAATCCTACCGGTAAATTTTCGGTTATTCCCGCTTGGTCAGGTAGACCCGGGGAACCCGCTTGGTGATGGAGCAAAGCAATTCCCAGGAGATGGTGTTGCCATGCTCAGCAAGTTCGCCCAGCGAGATCGATTCCGCACCCTGTTTCCCAATCAAGGTAACCGTTTCCCCTGGGGTGATCTCATCGGGAGCATCAGTCAGATCAATCAAAGTCTGGTCCATGGTGGTGCGCCCGACCAGGGGATATCTTTTTCCCTGAACCAGTCCCATGGCCTTGCCTCCGGCATGAAGGGGGACGGCATCCCCGTACCCGGCGGCAATTACCCCAATGCGGGAATCACGCTCGAGCAAATATTCCATTCCATAACTTAAGGTAGCTCCGGCGGGTAGTTCTTTGATCAGGGCGAGCTTCGAGTGAAAGGAAAGTACAGGTTCGACTTCAAGGTCAGCAAGCAGGCTGTCTTTGGGAGGAGCCACTCCAAATTGCAACAGGCCAATGCGTACGGCATTGAAGGGGGAGGCTTTGTCGATGGAGCGGAGGCTGGAGGAATTATCCGCATGGATGAGCAGGTCAGGGTATTTCTCCAAGGCGGGCTGTATTACCTCCAGGAAACGAGCCCGTTGCTCACGGGTGAAAGCATGGTTGGAAGGGTCGGGGAAGTGGGTGAGAATGCCCTGGAGATCAAGCCCGGATGTTTGCATGACCTGCCCCAGGAGGGTGGGGGCTTCCTCCCACCAGGCACCCATTCTGCCCATCCCGGTGTCAACTTTGAGGTGAATCTTTACCGGGGTACAGGCATTGCGGGCAAGGTTGGCAAACCGCTCGAGTTCCGAGTGATTGGACAAACTGGCAATCAAATCGTAATCGATCAGTGCCTGGTCCTCCTCCTCCAGCAAGGGGCCGAGTATGAGGATGGGCCAGCCCGATCCCATCTCCCGGATGTCGATCGCTTCCTTGACGTTGGCAACGGCAAACAGATCCACCCCGCTTTGCATCAGACGGGCGGCGGTGGGGTGAATCCCATGCCCGTAGGCATCCGCCTTGACCACGGATACGTACTTCATCTGCTTGGGCAGGGCAGAACGAATGCGGTTCAAATTGCGTTCGAGGGAGGCGAGGTCGATTTCCGCCCAGCATCTCATGGTGTTCATCCCCGAAAAGAAATCGATAGCGGAACGATCAGTCCGGCCGGATTGTGGGTTCCCACTTTTTAAAGACCATAGGCTCGGGAGAATAAGGCTGTGGTTCATCCGCGGGTAAGGAAATCTTGTTGAGGTCACTCAGTCCGTTGATCACTGAAAGTTCGTAGGACAGCATGGATGATTCGGGCAGTTTGAGCAGGGATGTACGGTTGTCTGGAAGGTGGAGGGAATCAGGATATTCGCTCAGAGCGTTTTCTTCATCGATGATTTTTTTGTTACCAATCAATGAGCCTGATGCTCCGGGTGTTCTGACGAACCGTCTGCCCCGCCGGAAAGGAGCCTGCAGGCTGGCGGGTTCCGAGTCCGGAATAAGGGCGGCAAGATCAAGGGCATTGTATTGAAAGAGGCGAACTTTCCCTTTTCCATTCCAAAGCAGGGTTTTTACAAAGGTTGCCGCGAGCCGGAGTCCAAGGGTGGAGCCGGGGCCCTCGCAGTAATAAAGCGTGGTGACCTGATCAAGTCTCAGGTCTGAAGAATCAAACAGCAGATGAACCAGCCGGAAAATTCCTTCCATTGCCTGACCTGGGTCACTCTCTACACGACTCCACCCGGTGGCAGTGGGTAGCCCCATCTGAATGGGGGTGCCGGAAGCATCCACGACAAGAGTTAGCGGGGAATGAATGGACTCGGTCATGGAATGACCATTAATACTGGCGGCGCAGGTTAGTCGGGGCGATGCCAAGTTCCTCCCGGTACTTGGCCACGGTACGCCGTGCAAGTTTAATATCTTTTTCCGCGAGCAAATCCACAATCTTACGGTCGCTCAATGGTTTCTTTGGGTCTTCCTGCTCGACGATGGAACCAATGATTTCTTTAACGCTTGTGTTGGATACGCTGTCCCCGTCCTTGCCGGAATACCCGGGGGTAAAGAAGTACTTGAAGGCAAACAGCCCGTGTGGAGTCCGCAAATATTTGTTGGCGATGGCCCGGGAAACGGTGGTCTCGTGAACTTCGATTTCTTCAGCCACTTCGGCCATGGTCATGGGGTGAAGCTTTGAGCTGCCATGAATGAAAAAGTCCTCCTGCTTTGCCAGGATCTTGCGCGTGATCCGTTCGATGGTGTTTTGTCTTTGGTCGATTGAATTGATCAGAAACTTACCAGCTCGCATTTGATTGCGCACATATTCTTTTTCCTTGGGGCTGAGGGTGCCCTTGGTGATCAGTTCCTTGTAGGTCTTATTGATGCGCAGGCGCGGAACATAATCGTTGTTTAAATGAATCACCCATTCATTTCCCACTTTTTCCACTTCGGCATCAGCAGCAATTGCCTGGTTGGTATCCTCCGAAAATCTTCTGCCTGGGGCAGGGTCAAGTTCGGCAATTTTTTCGAGGGCGGCATGAATAACCTGGGGTGGTTGGGAAAGTTTTCTCGAAAGTTCGGGAACGCGGCGCCGTACCAAAAGAGGGAAGTGTTCCTGCACAATCCGGTAGGCAACTGATTCCTCCCATCCGCGGGCATCCATTTGCTTAAGCAGGCAGTCCTGCAGGTCGACCGCAGCAATACCAACGGGTTCAAAGGATTGAAGGATGACCAA
>JAYQBI010000158.1:0-2890 GCA_038137235.1 Opitutales bacterium
CCACTGGCTTACGGTGAATTACCGCGAGTCCTATGGACTACATGCAAGCAGTGGTATTCTTTTTAATCATGAGTCCCCTAGGCGTGGAGAGACTTTTGTTACCCGGAAAATTACCCGGGCTGCCACCCGTATCAAATTAGGTCTGCAAAAGAAGTTAATCTTGGGAAATCTCGATTCCAAACGAGACTGGGGATACGCCAAGGAATATGTGGAAGCGATGTGGTTGATGTTACAGCAGGACAATCCGGATGATTATGTAATTGCCACCAATGAAACCCACACGGTGAAGGAGTTTCTGGAAGAAACCTTTGCCTGTCTCGACTTGGATTGGAATGATTATGTAGGATTTGATAAAAAGTATGAACGGCCCGCAGAAGTTGACTTATTGATTGGGAATCCACAGAAAGCCAAAAATCAGTTAGGCTGGGAGCCTAAGACAACCTTTAAGGACTTAGTTTCGTTAATGGTTGAGGAAGATATGAAACTTGCCCAGAGGGAAAAAACACTGGCAGAGGCGAATCTTTCCTAAACGATGCCCAAGATTTTCGTAAGTGGTCATCGTGGAATGGTTGGTTCCGCCTTGGTCCGTGCACTTAGGGCACAAAACTCAGAAAATCAATTGCTTTTGGCAGACCGGACTGAACTGGATCTCTTGAACCAGGCTGCGGTCGAAGGGTTTATTGAAAAACATAAGCCGGATATTGTCATCAACGCCGCGGCCAAGGTAGGCGGTATTCATGCGAATGATACATATCCAGCTGAATTTATTCATCAAAACCTGCTCATTAATTCCAATTTGATTCATGCTGCCTGGCAAAGTGGGGTGGGGCGTTTTCTCAACTTGGGTAGTTCCTGTATTTACCCTCGTGCCTGCCCCCAGCCGATCAAGGAGGAATATCTGCTTACTGGTCCGCTGGAGAAAACAAACGAAGCCTATGCTTTGGCCAAAATTGCAGGACTGGAAATGTGCAGACATTACCGGAATCAATACGGAGCACTTTTTCATAGTGCTATGCCCACCAATCTGTACGGTCCTGGAGATAATTATGAGGGAATAAACTCCCATGTTTTGCCTGCCCTGATCCGCCGTTTCCATGAGGCTAAAGAAAATGGCTTAAGTGAAGTGGTTATTTGGGGTTCGGGTAAACCAAGACGTGAACTTATGCATGTGGACGACTTGGCTCGTGGAGTCTTATTCCTTCTGCAACTTGAAGAGCCGCCTGACTGGGTTAATCTGGGGACGGGCATTGACCATTCAATTGAAGAGATTGCAGAATTGGTTAAGCAAGCGGTTGGATTCCAGGGCAGTATCCTCAAGGATGAAACTAAGCCCGATGGAATGCCTGTCAAAAGATTGGATGTTTCCTTGATTAATTCGCTGGGCTGGCAAGCGAACACAGCTCTGGAAGATGGTGTGCCTTTGGCTTACGAAGATTTTTTGAGAGGATTATCAGCCGGAACCACCCGGTTGTAAGCAATCTATAATTTACTCAAACTGTTTTCGGAATTCCCGAAAATCGCTGGTCAAATCCCTTACCTGGTAGCGTAACGCTTCCACTTCTTCTTTCAAATCCTTGAATTCGGAGAGCACATTGTCCAGTTGATCCAATCTTTGATCAGGAGCAGGCACATAAACAGAACTACCATCCTGTAGTTCCTCGATTTTGGGTACAGGGGCAAGTTTGTGGTACCATCGTGATTCTTTTTGCCCCGGTCTGGCTTCCATGATGCCCACCAAGCTGGGTGATCGCTCCATCATATCAGTGAGGGTATCCTCGACATCCTGAATCCCATCAAATTCAAACATCCGGTTCGCCCGGTTATTGAGCTCTCCGGTGGTCTGGGGACCACGGTTTAAAAGTTCACAGATCAATGCACGTTCGGCTTTAATCAAATCGAGTTCCTTTTCAGCATTGTGCTGAAATTTAGGAACCCGTGAGCCAACTAAGTCCACCCGGTGTGCCAATCGTTTAATTCTGAGTTGCTCGATGGATTGATTTACTTCCTCTTCGCTTAAGTTTGTTTTGGGAAGACGATTATTCTTCTGGTTACATGCATTGACCAAGCCATTCAGACTCATTGGATAGTATTCAGGGGTGGTGAGTTCTTTTTCAATAAGGGAACCTAACACCCTGGTCTCTTCAAAAGATAATTGAACGAGTTCAGGTTCAGAAGTTGAGACTTCTTCCGGAGTCTCATTGGAAGGGCTTAAATCGTTTGGTTCCATGGATCTCTAAAAGAGTCTAACCAAACAAAGGGAGGGCTGCGTCCGAGGACTAGTCGGCAAGAACGTTAACCAAACGGTGAGGCTTATCAAATTGAACTTTGCCCGCGGATAGAGCAAAAAGAGTGAAATCTTTTCCCAGACCAACATTTTTGCCGGGATGGTACTTGGTTCCACGCTGACGAAGAATGATGTTACCGGCGAGTACCGACTCACCTCCAAATTTTTTCACGCCCAAGCGCTTGCTGTTGCTATCGCGACCGTTCTTGGAAGTTCCTTGTCCTTTTTTATGTGCCATGACGAATTGGTTGGTTAGGAAAAATTATTTTAGGTTAATGGACTCGATCTCAATGACGGAGAGAAGTTGACGATGGCCACGACGGCGTTTGTAGCCTTGGCGGCGCTTCTTCTTAAAAACGATAACTTTCTTGTCCTTTTTATTTTCCAGTATCTTTGCGGTGACGGAAGCACCCGCAACGGTGGGAGAACCGAAAGTTGACTTGCCCTCATCAACAACCATCAAGACATCCTCGATCTTTACTTGGTCACCCTCTTTGGTTTCGGGGTAGCGGTTAACAAATAGTTTGTCGCCTTTTTCAACGACGAACTGACTGCCTTGGGTACGGATAGTGGCTTTCATGATTTTTGGGAAATCTTTTAAAAAAC
>JAYQBI010000159.1:0-2876 GCA_038137235.1 Opitutales bacterium
TGGAGGATGCCACGCTGAAGCTTTTTGCTAGGGCTGGATTTAATATCACCAAGGGTTCCCGCTCTTACACTCCGAGCTGGGATGATCCGGATATTGATGGCCGTTTTGTACGGGCTCAAGAAATGAGCCGATATGTGGAAGACGGTTTTTTTGACTGTGGATTGACTGGTCGCGACTGGGTGAAGGAAAATAGCTCGGATGTGGAGATTGTTGCAGATCTAGTCTACAGTCGGGCATCTAACCGCATATCCAAGTGGGTGCTCGCGGTTCCTGAGGTTTCGGACATCAAATCAGTGAAGGATTTGCAGGGGAAAAAGATAGCCACTGAACTGGTACAAGTAACCAAAGATTTTCTTACCTCGCATGATGTCCAGGCGGAGGTTGAATTTTCATGGGGCGCAACCGAGGTTAAGGTGCCAGAGCTTGTGGATGCTATTGTAGATCTTACCGAAACGGGCAGCTCGCTGAGAGCAAACAAATTACGCATTGTCGATATTTTGATGGAGACTAATACGGTTCTGATCGCCAACAAGGATGCCTGGGCAAATCCGGAAAAGAGGGCGAAGATCGAGAGTATTGCCCTGATGCTGGATGCGGCCTTGCAGGCGGATGGCAAGGTCGGATTAAAACTTAACCTGGAAAGATCAAAACTTGCGGAAGCATTGAAGGAAATGCCTGCATTACGAAACCCCACGGTTTCTTCCTTGGCAGATGATACTTGGGTTGCTCTTGAAACTGTGATCGAAAAAAAGGTATCAAGAGAACTGATTCCTGCTCTCAAAGCATTGGGAGCAGAAGGAATTGTAGAGTATCCACTAAACAAGGTGGTTCCCTAACTCTATTCATGCTTTTCTCCTTGCAGGAAATAAGAATTTCCCTCATTTTCAGTCACTTGTTCTTTATCTCAATCAATCGTTAACCCTCAACCCAACTGTATTGGAATAGCTCGCAAATATTTTGCGATTTCACGCACCACTCTGTTGGCTAGAATAACAAACAATACAAATCATGAGTTCTGTCATGGAAGAATTGCTCGCTCAGAGCAAAATTGAACAACTTAAAGAAGGTTCTGTCATTACTGGAACCGTTATGGAAATTCGTCCCACCGAGGTGGTGATTGATTTTGGCGGTAAAGCAGAAGGTGCTATCCCTGCACATGAATTTTTAGACCTTAGCGAACTTGAGATTGGTTCTGATATTGAGGTCTTCTTGGAAAGGCTGGAAGATCGCGATGGAAATCCCCAACTTTCATTCGACAAGGCCGAGCAAAAGAAGAACTGGGAAAAGATCGTCAATACCTGCGAAGAAGGATCAGTCATTACTGGTCGTGTTCGCTCCAAGGTAAAAGGTGGTTTGGTGGTAAATATTGGAGTAGATGCATTTCTACCATCTTCACAAGTTGACATTCAGGCACCCAAGAATCTTGATCAATTTGTCGGCCAAACCTTTGATTTCAAAGTGGTTAAGATTAACCGGGAGCGAAAAAATATTGTAGTCTCACGCCGGGAATTGATCGAGGAACGCCGCCAGGACAAGAAACGTGAAATTCTCACTGGTATCAAACCTGGAGAAACTCGTCGTGGTATGGTCAAAAATATCACAGACTACGGTGCGTTCATTGATCTTGATGGGCTCGACGGCTTGCTTCACATCACCGATATGAGTTGGGGTCGTATTTCTCACCCCAGTGAAATGGTTAAGACTGGTGAGGAAATTACTGTTTGTATCATCGAAGTGGATCAAAAGCGCGAACGTGTATCCCTCGGACTCAAGCAACTTTCATCAAATCCATGGGAAGAAATCGAAAATAAATTCCCCATTAATGCCAAAGTTCGTGGAAAAGTGGTCAACCTTGTCCCGTACGGAGCTTTTGTTGAATTGGAAGAAGGTGTGGAAGGACTTGTGCATGTTACTGAAATGTCCTGGACGAAACGAATCACCAAACCCAGTGAGGTGTTAAATGTAGGTGATGAAGTGGATGCTGTCGTTCTTGGAATTCAGAAAGAGGACCAGAAAATTTCTCTCGGACTTCGCCAGCTTGATGTCAATCCATGGGATATGGCCACCCATAATTACCCGCCAGGTGCTCGTGTGCGTGGCAAGATTCGCAACCTTACCTCATATGGTGCATTTTTGGAATTAGAGGAAGGTATTGACGGCATGGTTCATGTCTCTGATATGAGTTGGACAAGAAAAATTAATCATCCAAGTGAAATGGTTAAAAAGGGTGACGATGTGGACGCAATCGTTCTGGAAGTCGACATTGATAACCAGCGGATTTCACTTGGCATGAAGCAACTTTCTGACGATCCATGGGAAGGCATTGATCGTTTGTTCCGAATGGGTGATGTGGTTTCCGGAAAGGTTGCCCGTGTTGCTGGCTATGGAGCGTTTATTGAACTTGATCATGATATTGATGGACTTGTGCACATCAGTCAAATTAGCGAGGAACGCATCGAAAAAGTAAAAGACCACCTGAAGGAAGGCGATGAAGTCAAGGCACGCGTTATTAAGATTGATAAGGATGAACGCCGTATCGGACTTAGTATCAAAGCTGCGGATTACGATGAAGACGCATTGGCTAAAGAAGTTGCCGCTTACGATGAAAGTGGTGATGACTTAACTACTTCCCTTGGTGACCTCTTGGATGAAGCAACAGCGGAATCACAGGAAGACTGAAAACAATTTAACTCTTCTTTAAAAAATCCCCGTTTCTTATCTAGGAACGGGGATTTTTTTTAAACTCATAAACTAAAGGAATTGCTTGAAAAAGCTTCTCTTAATTAGAGCTAGGATAAACTTTTCTCTTCAATTGAACTACCTTTGTTAAGCAAGTCTTTGAGGATTTTTGCCCGCTCGGCTTGTTGCCTTTCGAG
>JAYQBI010000160.1:0-2841 GCA_038137235.1 Opitutales bacterium
AAATGATGGGCGGGGGGCTATTCAGCCTGCAAGGTGAATGTATCGGAATCAATATTGCCCGAGTAGACCGGGTGACGAATTATACCCTACCCTATCCTATCATTCTTCCGGTTTTAAATACTTGGCTTAAGGAACTTCGCTAGGCTCTATCGCAGCGGAAGTCCAAGAATATAACGGAATCCGACTTCTGAGCCACGGTAAGAGGCTTCGTATTTCTGCCTTTTGGCAGACCTACATTGATGGGCAGGCCGGAAAAAACTACCACCCCGGACTACACGACTGGTACCCCGGATTGGACCCATCGGAGCCACCCTTGTAAGATTCATATCTGGATAGGCTCCATAAAAATCATAGCACCACTCCATTACACTCCCATGCATGTCATAAACACCCCATGCATTTGCCGGATAAGGTTGAGCGTTCCCCCTTACGGGTAAAAGAGCTTTTCGCCAAATTGAAATAAATGATGAGCCCGTACTAAATTCGGAACGAGGCCTTTGATCAATCACATATCCCCTTATAGATCCATCGATATTTGCATTCTCGCCTGACAAAAAGTTTCCTTCACCAATCCCACACACTCCAGTAGTACCAGCACGACAAGCGTATTCCCATTCAGCTTCAGTCGGCAAACGATAAACAAACGGATTTGGTAATCTTTTTCCCATCCTTGCCCTTTGGGTTTTTTCCCAACAAAAGGCAACGGCTTGAGAATAGGAAATATGGGTTAAAGGAAGCAGTTGATCGAGCCGTCCAACTGCTTTGGTTTTTTGGGACTCAAAAAATTGGTGCAAAGCATCCATATCCTTAAACTTTGCTATATTTACCTTATAACTTCTCGGACTTTTTGCAGTTGTCCAAAAGTCTTGTGCGGGAACTGCCTCGATTAATTCTATCTCGGTACCATCATCGTATACATTTGGGTTTATGGAGAAATGCCCATCCATATACCCAGATGAGCCACAAAGAGCTTCAATCATTTTACCCTTCAAGGGATAAATTAAGGGGCCCACTTGTAAACTTTCTGGTAAGTACTCATTCCACTCAGCACGAGTCACTTCAAATTTTTTTATCCAGAAAGGTTGGCTGATTTGAACTTTATTTCTTGTCTCACCTGCCTCTCTACCCTCTTCATCCTCTGGGCTTCCCATCATAAACTCCCCGGATTGAATAAGGGTAAGATTTTCTGCAGATGCAATTTTACTTAAAATATCACCATCTATTCGGTCGTCCCCTTTCATCTGAAAAAAAGTGACCCATTGAAAATCATGGCCTGACTGAGAATCCATGGACTCACTGCAGCCAAGGACAAAGAACAGGGTAAGCAAAATGAAGTTTTTGATTGGAAAAAGAATTTTCAAATCGAAGGAAACTACTCCATATTTTGCTGTTGCATGGGTAATTTGATGTAAAAGGTGGTCCCAATCCCTTCTTTGCTATCAAACCAAATCTGACCGTTATGGGACTTAACAATTACATTGTGAGCGATCGCAAGACCCTGTCCCGTTCCAACCCCAACTTCTTTGGTCGTAAAAAAAGGCTCAAAAATGCGGGCCTGTACTTTGGGAGGAATACCTCCGCCATTGTCTGCGATAGCGATAATCACACATCCTGCATCCGGGTAATGACGAGTTGAAACGACGATGTTTCCTTTTTGCCCATCTGTAATGCGGTCTCGAATCGCATGGGCTCCATTAACAATTAGGTTTAGGACCACTTGGTTAATTTCTCCGACATTACATGGAACCAGTGGCAGGTCTTCCTGCAACCGAAGGTCCATTTCTGCATGGTATTTCCACTCATTGGTGGCCACCACTACAGTGGATCGGATTGCTTGGTTTAAATCATTATTTCTTTTGGCAGACTCAGCATCTCGGTAAGCAAAATTTTTCATCGATTTCACAATGGTTGTGATTCTCGAGATTCCCTCAGCAGCCTGCTCAACTGCTTCTGGTGCATTTTCCTTGAAAAACTCTATGTCCGCTTTATCAGGAGCGTCAGGTGCCTGATTCAATTTTTTAATAAAACCGTCTGTGGCATCTTTAAGAAATAAAATATTATCATTCGCAAATTGGGAGGGTGAATTAATCTCATGAGCAATCCCTGAAGCCAACTGACCCACTGCTTCCATTTTCTGGGCATGCACAAGTTGTGTCTCCAATTCCTTCCTTTGCTGCATTTCCAATTGTAATTTTTCGTTACTTTTTTGAAGCGCAGTGGTCCTTTGTTTTACCCTAGACTCCAGACTATTAATGAGTCCACGCAATCGCTTCGTGACTGATCTAACCTCATAAGGACCTGTCTCCCTAAGGGTAAAAGGTTTATTATGATCAATAGAGTTTTTGGCTGCTGCCTCCAGTTTGCGAATTGGACTTGCAAAGCTTTTATAAGTCACAACCGCCAAGGCTCCCACTAAGGTAAGGTACATTCCGCTGGCAAGGAAGAATAAGACGATGTTAGCCGATTCTTCATCTCGAAGGTCGGATAACTTTTGCTCAAGAGATTTCTCGGACTGCCATTTTCTTTTCTCTGCCTCAGATTCCAGAATGTTGAGCAATTTTGAAAAGGTTTCCCTGCTGTCCTGAAATGCATTTCGACCTGCCTGCAATTCTCCTGTTCGATTTCTGTTATTTAAGATGGAAGCTTTTTCTATTCTTGAGATTGCATCTTCCAATTCCTTAATCGCCGCAGCCATTGGGCGTAAGTACTCTTCAGAATAATTTTGGGAGTATTTTTCTGAGATTAAGTTTAAGCCCTCCTTACTCTGCACTAAGCGATCCCGAACCACTCCATAAATTCCCGAGAAATTCTGCGGATATATTTCAAAGGCTTCAAAGCTGC
>JAYQBI010000161.1:0-2836 GCA_038137235.1 Opitutales bacterium
GGAAGGGATTTGACGCAAAGGGGAGTTGTCTTTCACAGTTGATTATTACTCGACTGCCTTTTGAAAACCCGAGTCATCCTTTACAGGAAGCTAGGAGTGAATTTTTCGAAAGTAAAAAGATGAATCCTTTCCGTGAACTTACCTTACCAAAAGCAATTATGAGATTCCGTCAGGGAGTTGGGCGTCTTATACGCTCCAAAAACGATTGCGGAGAAATAATTATTTTAGATTCCAGAATTTTAAGACAACGGTATGGAACAGAATTTATTACTGAGTTGCCTCATCAATCGATAGATAGAGTATCAGTCGACGAAATTTTGGGTGATTCTACTTACCCGATGGATAATGGCATTGATTTTTAGATAGAATTGCTAAAAGGTTAAGAGTGTATGGTTCATTCTTTGAAAGAAAAAGTCCTTCCTGATACCCAGCTTAAATTGTCTTCACATGGGCATTCAGATGTTGGCTTTATTAGGGAAAATAATGAGGATTCTTTTCTGAACCGTCTTGATAAAGGGGTATTTGCGGTGGCTGATGGAGTCGGTGGATTGCCCTTCGGTGCACTTGCCAGCCTTCTCGCTATGCAGCATTTGGATGCTTCGGTTCAAAATACCGATAGCTGCTCCACCGAGGAAGATTTCCGAAAAGTGGTTCACTGCATCCATACAAACCTTGTTAAATCTGGAATTATTGTGGGTGGGCAGAATGGAATTGGCACCACCTTTTCTGCGGTCCGTTTTTTAGGAGATCGCTTTATAGTCGCCCAAGTAGGTGACTCAGTCATTTTTCATTTTAGCGGTTCAACCAATAAACTACATCAGGTTTCAAAGTCTCATACACTGGAAGCAGAGTTACTGGCCAAACATGGACCGGATGCGGCTAAAGATATGCCCGAGCATTATGCACATACACTAACCCGATGCATGGGGCAGGAGATCGATTTTGAAGTTGATATTGGGCATATCCCAGTAGTTTCAGGTGATTCCTTGCTTATTTGCACTGATGGTTTAACCAATATGATTGAATTCTCCGAAATTGAGAAATTGTTTTGCGAGCTAGATGTTAATCAGTTGGTGCATCATCTTATTGACTTGGCTAACCAGAATGGCGGGGTTGATAATTCTACCGCAGTCTGTGTTCAGGTAAGTTGACTTTTAAATGTCGGATCGGGTCTTACAATTCCGGCAAAAAGTCAGCGAGAATCCAAATAATTTTCTCTACAAATACAGTCTTGCCCAATTGTTATTTGAAAAAGGTAAATTCGAGGAAGCTGTAAATCTATTTGAGCAATGCCTAGCCGCTAGACCTGACTGGATGATGTCAGCTTTATTTTTGGCAAAAACACACCTGGCTCTTGAGCATAAACAATTGGCTGTGAAATATTTAGAATTAACAAAAAAACTGGCTGCAGAGCAAAGCCATGATGATCCCTATCATGAAGCGAATGATTTACTTCTTGAAATTGGATAATTAATCACGGTTCGTTAAAGGCAAAAAGTTTTTGTTCATCGGTAAATCTGATCCTCCAAGTTATATGAAAAAGTTTTGGGGTAGTTTTTCGGTGGTCAGTGGTGCTACGATGTGCTCCCGTGTCCTTGGGTTAATTAGGGATATTTTATTTTTTGCAACTTTTGGAGCTTCTATGTTTGGTGAAGCTTTTCTTCTCGCCTTTACACTTCCCAATCTATTCCGGAGAATGCTTGGCGAAGGCACACTTAGCTCTGCTTTTGTACCTGTATTTTCAAGTTCTTGGCATGAGTCAGGCATCAGCAGGGCTTGGAATCTATTAAATCAAATCATATCAAGGATGTTTTTATATCTTGGGGGATTTGCGTTGATAATTTGCCTTCTATCTTGGCTTTTAAGTTATTTTTTTCATACAGCACCCCTTAAGTGGGTCTATGCATTTAAACTTAATGGAATTATCTTTTGCTACCTAGTCATGATTTGTACATCAGCAATTCTTGTCGGTGCACAAAATGTAAAGGGGCGGTTTTTTGAAGGTGCGATTTCTCCTGTGGTTCTGAATGTATGTATGATTTTATCTTTATTAATTTCTCCAATTTTTGCCAATAATGATAAAGGTTTTCATGCATTCATGCTTGGAGGTAGTGTGGTGATTGCCGGTTTAATCCAATTATGGTTTCCTTGGCGGGCTCTTCGCAAAAATGAGTTATGGAAATGGAAATTCGACTTATCATGCTCTGAGGATGTTAATGCGGTTAAATCTCTCTTTTGGGTTGGAGCACTAGGTGCGACTGTGGCTCAGTTAAATTTACTTATCTCTCGATTTTTAGCGTATTCTTTAGACGAAACAGGGGGCCTTTCTTTTTTATACATGGCAGCAAGGTTGGTTGAATTACCACTAGGGGTATTCGCTATAGCCATTTCAACGGTACTATTCCCTAAGCTTGCACAAGCTTCCTCAAAAAAAGATGAACGAAGCTATCAAAAATCTTTTTTTATTGGAATGAAGTTAATTGGTGCAATCACGCTCCCCGCCTCGGTTGGTCTTTTTGTATTGGCTGATCCCATAATCCGTCTTCTGTTCGAATGGAATGCATTTGGGCCAGAGCAAACGAAAAAAGCTGTCGATGTTCTTAGAATTGCAGCATGGACAATACCTTTTTACGCATTAAGCACCTTCTTGGTAAAAGCATTTCATTCTGAAAAAGATATGAAAAGGCCTCTGCATGCTGCAGTTGTAAGTTTAATCGTAAATTTTTTACTTAGCCTTATTCTTATGAATAAATATGGAGTTTTGGGCTTGGCTTGGGCAAATTTAATCTCTGCCTTTTGTCAGATGCTGTTTCTATGTTCAAAGAAGAATGGTTTA
>JAYQBI010000162.1:0-2784 GCA_038137235.1 Opitutales bacterium
CTTACGAGCTGCCCGCTTGACCACGGAAAAGGTGCCGAAACCGATGATTTGAACAGACTCCTTCTTTACCGCCTTGGTGATTGCATTAAGGACTGCATTAAGTGCAGCGTCAGCAGCGGCTTTGGAGGTGTCTTTGCCCAAGTTTTTTTGGACGGCTTCGATGAGTTGACCTTTATTCATATTGTTTTCCTTTTGTTTGGAAGGGTTATTTACTAGGTTTGTAAGCTTCTAGCTCGGAGTTTTCCTGGCTTCGGTCAAACATTTTTTCGAAAAAACCCCATTTTTCTGCGGATTTCTGGCATTTTTTATGAAAAATCGCCTTCATCTTCAGGTTTTAGCCGTCCCTGAGCACCAAAAGAAACCGTTTCTAAAAGTTTACCAAGTTCTTCCACAAGTGAACTTTTTTTCTCTGCGGCAAGTTGACTGGCCCGCTTCACCAGTTGTGCAGCCATTACCTGAGACTGTTCGGGTGATGCACCCAAATTCACGAATGCTTCCCCAACTTTACTGATTGCCTCCTCTTCTTCGTTCATCCTTGAAATATCTGAACCTTTTGCTGTGTGCCCTCAATTTGAAGTCCCTTGGTTTTGAGTAAGGCCACAGCATTTTCATGAATCACTGCGGCACCCACCCATTTGTCACGCTCTGGTATTAAGAATCGGCTTTTCAGAGTCCCCACTTTTTTATCTTCTGCAAGAAGAGAGCAGGGTAGTGTAATATTCCCGTGTCCACCACCTTCCACCGCGAGTGCTTGTTTTCTTACCTTTCCCATCGCATGAATCCGTGCCATCACTTCCTGCCCCAAGTAACATCCTTTGTCAAAATCCACCCATTCACGTTCAAGTCCGCCTTCCTGTGGGAATTCCTCTGAGCCAATTTCCTTCCCAGGGTAAAAGAAACCATGCCGAAGGCGCAGGATTTCCCATTCGATTGGATTTCCGTGAGAAATCTTTTCCCCTAACTCGCGGAGATGCCCATTTTTATGAATCAGGGAAATGGACTCCCCAGGCATTGATACATTTCGATATGCCCAGCCTCCATTCAGTGGAACTGCTTCCCTCGGCTTGAGTTGATTAATCCCGAGAATGGCAAGGGCACGATCCTGGGAGGTTGGGTGGTAAAAGGTGGAAAATATCCAATTCTCTGGGATTTCGCAAAATTCAACTTCATCGGCTACCACATTTTCTTCTAATAATGAAATCACTTCAGTGGCCGGAGTATCCAGGCAGAATAAAAGAAATTCTTCCTCTGCGGAGCGGATCACCTGAGTGCCGAAAAGCACTTTTCCCTTTAGGCTCAGCCTGAGTGCAGGCCGGGTTTGATGGATTGATAATTTCGACAGATCAATGGTTAATTGACTTTGCAAGTAATCAAGGGAATCTTCACCTGATACTTGGACCGCTCCAGTGATGGAATTTTCAAAAAGTTGTATGGACATGGTTCTTTGCTAAAAGTTTGTCTTGTTCATGCAAGCATAGGTTCTATGGTACTTGCCTTGTGCATCAAGTAACCAATCTCAGAATATCGGATTCAGTTCCGCTTCCATCCCCCGTTGAAATGGTGGATGATATTAGCCGTTCCCATTCACAGCTTGAGGTAATTTCAAGTTCCCGTTCTGCTTTACACGAAATTATTCACGGTCGTGACCAGCGTCTAATTGGAGTGGTGGGCCCATGCTCAATTCATGATTTAAAGTCCTGCCGTGAATATGCGGAAAGATTTTCCAAACTCGCAGAGGAACTGAAGGACCGCCTCTTTCTTTTGATGCGGGTTTACTTCGAAAAGCCCCGCACTACGGTTGGCTGGAAGGGATTGATTATGGATCCCCAGCTCAATGGTACCTGCGATATTCCATCCGGTCTTAGAATTGCCCGTAAATTTCTTGGGGAAGTGCTTGATTTTGGTATTCCCACTGCCACTGAATTGCTCGACCCCATTACTCCCCAGTACCTTGCTGATTCTTTGAGTTGGGCAGCAATTGGTGCCCGTACCTCAGAATCTCAGACCCACCGCCAAATGGCGTCCGGTCTGTCCATGCCGGTAGGGTTCAAAAATGCAACCAGTGGTGATCTCAAGGCAGCGGTGAATGGAATTATTGCCGCAACTCAAAGCCAAACTTTTCTAGGAATTACCGAGGATGGCCGAGCCTCTGCGGTGACGACTGGTGGAAATCCTGACTGCCAGTTAATTTTAAGGGGCGGTTCGGCCGGCCCGAACTACACATCCAAATATGTGCAAGAGGCTCAGTCTCTGCTCGAAAAGATTAATGCACCTTGCTCGCTTATGGTTGATTGCAGCCATGCCAACAGTGATAAGGAACCAGAAAGGCAACCCGAAGTTTTAAAGGCTGTTCTCGAACAGGTAGAAAATGGTACTGAGTCAATTCATGCATTTATGCTGGAGAGTCATTTGAAAGCTGGTAGTCAGTCTTTTCCCCGTCCGTTGGATGAACTTGATTATGGAGTTTCAATAACCGACGGTTGTATTGACTGGGATACCACTGAGGCTTGCCTCCGCACCGCAGCGGAGGTAGTGGACAAAGCTCGCTTTTCTTAAAGTTACCAATTTACTAGTTTATCTAAAATTATCATGAATGACCAAACACCAATTCGCGTAGCCGTCACCGGAGCAGCCGGTCAAATTGGCTATTCTCTTCTTTTCCGCATCGCATCGGGCGGTCTTTTTGGACCAAATCAACCCGTTGCTCTTAATCTCATTGAAATTGAGCCAGGTATGAAAGCCCTTGAGGGAGTATGCATGGAACTCGATGATTGCGCCTTTCCT
>JAYQBI010000163.1:0-2669 GCA_038137235.1 Opitutales bacterium
CATTATCCCTGGCATTTTGGTAAAGCACCTCTGCCTGCTCTGCCAATTCATAAACCCCTCGATGTACATTGGAGTTGGTGTTGGCATAGTAATGTGCAACTGCATCGATCACACATTGTGGTTTTTGGGAGCTTGCTGCGTTATCAAGATAAATTAAGGGTTTCCCTCTGTTAGAACGAGTAAGCACAGGGAAATCTTTTCTAATGCTGTAGGAATCGAATGATTGCATAATAGGAAACGAGAGAGTTGTTGCGTGTGGACCGCTACAGACTACTCAACGCTGGCCGTTTGAACAACCTCAGGAAACCAAATGATTTTAGCTTCTGGCAGACTTTTTCTAAGAGACTCCACGCCACTCTCAGATACTTTAGTATTCCATAAGTAAACTTCCTCCAGGTCTTTCATTTGGGAAAGTTCTTTGATGCTGGAATCCGTAACTTGAGTTCCTGATAAATTAAGGAAACGCAGAAATTGAAATGCTTTCAGTTGCTTGACTCCGTTATCTGTTATCTTGGTATTCCTTAGCCCCAACCAAGTGAGGTTTTTCATTTTAGTAACCATGCTCATGACAGAGTCATTTACAGCGGTTCGAGACAGATCCAGGTGTGAGATATTATTTTGAATAGATGATAATGCTTGAACAGCTTTGTTTTCGATTAAAGAAGGTCCGGAGGAAAACTCAGCTCTTATCATGTTATGCTTTTCTGAAAGGGGCGTAACAAGTGCACCTGTTTCGGATGCAGCTTTTAATTTGACCGGTGACAGTTTACTAACCTGTTTCCCCAGGAGATCGACTAAAGCCGTTTTCTTGTCTGCTGTTGAAGTTAAAGACACCTCGACTTTTTCTTTTGGTTTTTCAAAAAAGTCCGAGGGATTTTCTTTGGCTCCCTCATCTATCCATTTTTTGAAAAGTTCGATTTCCTCAGGTGTTAGAGGGTCGCCCTTGGGGGGCATAAGTTCCGAATCATCGGGATCCAAAGTAATGACTACATATAAAGTGCTTTCTTCATGATTGCCTCGCGTAACAATTTCCCCGTCTAAATTGCCTTTGAGAACTGCCTCGTAGGTGTCCAGAGCAAGACCAGCTTTGGGATGGATGGTGCGTCCGTTTTTAACATAAGGCTCTCCATGACAATCAAGGCATCTTTCTTCTAAAATAGGGAAAATATGATCATGAAAACTTATGCCTGCACTCGTATCTGCAGTGGCAGATGCACCAGCCTTGGGCTTAGCACCTTCTTCAATCCATCGTTTTATGATATCAATTTGCTCTGGGGTTAGAGGTCCTCCCTTGGGCGGCATAAACATGTCGTCATCTTCATCCAGAGTGAGAACTTCATGAAGGTAACTGTCTTCCACGTCCCCAGCAGTCACAACTGTAGCATCAAGATTGCCTTTCATAACTAACTCGTATGTGTTTAAGGCAAGTCCTGCTTTTGGTTGTATCGTGCGTCCATTTTTATCGTAAGGTTCTTGGTGGCAGCTGAAGCATCGATCTTCCAGAATAGGTAAAACATGATTGGTGAAGTCAATCGGTTCTCCCGGCTTTGGCATACTCCCTCCTTTTTTCTCTTCCGCAAGGGTAGGGTCCTGCCCAAGTTTCACAGGTTTGTAAGCGAAGAAGGATCCAGGTCTTAGTTTAGGCTTTTTTTTCGGGGGAGCTTTGAGTCTGCGACCGTCTTCCATTGCAGGCACATCCTCAGATTTCTCTTCTGAACTTGTTTCCTCCGTTGACTCCATTTGGGAGTTGCTTTCGGTACTTACAAGTTTTCTCGGGTCACCTTCAGGTATTTTTCCATTCTGAGCCGTGTCAATTAAGTACTTCTGATCGGTGGCAGAAAACTGTTTGTAGCTTACCTTATATTGCTTGCCGTTTTTATCCTCAAAATAAAACTCTTGGCCTTCATAACTGAGGACACGAAAGGGAAATGACTTTCCATCTGCAGTTGTAAAGGTACGAAAACTTTCTTCTCCGCTGCAATAGAGCACGGAGAACAGGCACAACATTGGGTATGCCCACCATTTATCCACCTTGGCTAAGAGTTGAAGATTTTACTAGACGGATAAAACATCCATCACAGGTTCACCATCATGAGCCACTTTGAAAGGACGACCAGATGGCGAATACTGAACATCACTAAGAGGGAGTCCCATGGCGTATCCAATGGTAGCATTCAAGGATGCAGGGTCTACAAACTTTCCTTCGGCTGGATTACGTCCAACTTTGTCCATCTTTCCATAGACCGTACCTCCTTTGATGCCACCTCCAGCTAAAAATGCAGAGAAGCCATAGGGCCAGTGATCACGACCATTTCCACCATTAATTCGTGGAGTTCGTCCAAATTCAGAGACCAAAACAATCATGGTGTCTTGAAGGAGACCACGAGCTTCCAAGTCTAAGAGCAGTGCACTTAATCCCCTGTCGAGATCGTTACAATTATTTGCAACAGCTTCAAAGTTGTTTGAATGAGTATCCCATCCTCCTCTGGTCACCTCAATGTAGCGAACTTTGTTCTCAACTAGGCGACGGGCCAGAAGGCAGCCCTGTCCGAACGCGGTGCGTCCATAAAGATCCTTCATTGAATCTGGTTCAGATGCTACATCAAATGCTTTAAGGTCTTCACTGCGCATAAGTTTGATGGCATCGTTATACAGGTCAGTGTAAGCAC
>JAYQBI010000164.1:0-2669 GCA_038137235.1 Opitutales bacterium
TCGGTATCACTACCTATGGCGGTGGCAATGCACCTTATGTTTGGCTAAAGACTCCCGGTGGTCTGACTTCATGGGAATTTTTTGATAAATTACTTAATGAATGTCATGTTGTGGGCACGCCCGGTTCCGGGTTTGGTCCGGCAGGGGAAGGGTTTTTCCGTCTCAGTGCTTTTGGCCATCGCGAGAATGTCGAAAAGGCCGTTTCTTCGATCAAAGAAAACCTCGCGATTTGACCCAATTCGTTTTTCAGGCAAAATTAAACTTACCTGCATGGAAGAAAACGAAAAATATATCCTCCCTAAAGAGATTCCTGCGATGACTTTGCGCGGAACGGTCCTTTTTCCCAAGGCCATGATGCCCCTGCGCATTTTTGAGGAGCGATACAAGCAAATGCTTAAAGATGTTCTCGATGGGCATCGTATGTTTGCCATTGTTTGCGAGCGGGAAAATGTGCCGGAAGAGGAGGCCATCACGGAACCACCTTTCGGGATGGCCACAGTTGGACTAATTCGGGTCTCAAAAAAGAATGACGACAATACTTCCTTTGTGCTTCTTCAAGGCGTCGAACGGGTTAAAATCCGAGGAATTGTAAGAGAAGAGCCTTACCGGGTTCTTCGAATCGATCCGTTTGAAACCTTGGTAGATTCTGATAAACCCAGTTTGCGTGACGAATTGCTTGAACAGATGGAACGTAATAAATCACTTGGGGGAGAAGTAAATGATGACATTCTTGAATATCTTCGCCCGCTGGAAGATGAGGTTGCATTTGTGGATCTTGCTGCATTTACCCTTTGCAAGCACCTCTTGCGCAAACAGGCGATGCTTGAGGTACAAAGGCTTAGTCACCGTGCCCGTATGCTTCTGGATGTGTTGAAAAAAGAAAACGATAAGCTGGAAATCTACAAAAATATGCTTGGTGAGCAGAAAGACGATGGATCTTTCCGCAACTGAGCATGTTTTACGTTTTTTTAACAACCTTTAACTCAGAAGATCGTGAGTAAACGTGCATACACCGAAGAAGAAAAGGAGCGCAGGATTTCCCATTTTCAACGCGTTATTCGATACCGTAAATTATTTGGGTGGGTATTTTCTGGCGTTGGCCTGGTATTGTTCTTTGTCGGGTTAAAAAATGCCCAGAATCCATTGATCATGGTCAATGGTGCCCTGTTTTTTGGTTATGGCTTATTTATGGTCAGGCAGGCAAAAAAAGCCGGTGCCCAGCTTAGTGGATCAAAATAAATTTTTGGATTTCCAATGAGCCCCAAAATTCATTCCACCCATGCCTGAGGGTGGAGCATTTTGGGGTCATGATCGTCATTTTCTGAATAATAAACTGCCATCCGTAAGTAGGGGAGTCTCCAGTCTGGGGTATCCGGTCGCATTTTTTGAATTTCTTCGAATAATGTCTCAGGTGCCCGGCCTTGCAGTTCGTAAAGTTCTCGAATGCCAAGATCAATCAAATCACGGGCTACTCTTACATCCATTCTTGGGATTCTCATCATGGGAGAAGCCATTGCCTCACGGTCAATTTTTTTCTTCTTCTTGCCTTTTCCACCCTCATCCCCGTACGCGGGTTGCTTGCCCAGTAGGGCGTCGATGGGAATGATGTCTTCGAGTGCCATGTAGATTTAAATCTCCACGCATCAGGTATGATTTGGTCCTCTTTGGCAAGTTGAATTGACATGTAAATAAGTATTAAAAACACTGCATCCAACATTTAACATGGGTAACCCTCTTGTCAGTTGTATCGTGCCAATGTACAACTCGCAGCGTACAATTTGCGAGTGCCTGCAAAGTATTGTAAAAATTGATCATTCTCCCTTGGAAGTTTTGATTGTGGATGATGGTTCAACTGACCAATCGCTGGAGTTTGTTCAGGAATTTGTCAGCAGGGAAAAGCACCCCGGTCTTGAGTTTTTAATTTTGCTTCATCGCAAAAACCGGGGAATTTCTGCATCAAGAAATTTTGCATTAGAAAAAATGACTGGAGAATATTTTTTCTTTGCTGATGCAGATGACATTCATTACCCGGACCGCGTATCCTCACCGCTGTCCTATTTACTGGATAATTCAGGGTTGGACATCGTATACTCGGACTGTGACCTTTGGCACGAGGCAAAAGGAAGGGATGCTGTGGTAAAACGTGGATTTCCCGAAGGGATGACCAATGAAAACGCCTTTCTTTATCAATTGCACCGGAGTCATTTGTGGAGTGGGGTGCTCTTTGCCCGTAGTTCCGCCAAGCTTGACTTTGACGAGAGCCTATCCTCTGCCGTCGATTACGACTGGTACTTTAACCAGTATTTTCATGACCGGACGATTCACTTTATCGATCAGTCCCTTGCTAGGTATCGTCTGCATGAACGCAATACTTCAAAGAAATTAAGTAAGTCCAAGGGGAATGTGGAGAGGATTCTAAAAAAGTACGACTTTGAGGAAGCCTATTCCCGGATGCGGTCGGATGACGATGCGGATGATCTCCATCTTGCATTTGCCAGCGTCAACCTCACTCTTGGTCAGTTCGAACTCGCTTTGGAGAAACTGGAAACAGTGAGGGTGGACTCTTTTGGTAAGGGTTTTATCACCGGTGTGGTGCATGCCTCCATGGGCAGCCATGAATTGGCAGCTGATATCTTCCGTTCTTTGTGTGATCGCTTTCCTGAACATCC
>JAYQBI010000165.1:0-2635 GCA_038137235.1 Opitutales bacterium
AATTCGTAAGTAACTGGCTTGAACCAGCTACGAAAATTTTCGAATCAAATTGGTTCAAATTACTTGAGCACAACGATTATCATTTTATCCACTACCATAGCCGTCAGGTCATCGTACTTCCTGTTGTTGAAGAAAATTCGGTTGTTCTCCCAAAAGTTCGCAGAAAAATTTTGGGCCATTCTCTTTGGGAATTGCCTGCTGGTGGAGCACTTCCAAATGAGTCATCCCAGGAAGCAGCACTTAGGGAACTAAGAGAAGAAACGGGCATTGATATTAGAGAAACTAACCGCTTAAGAACTGAGCACAGCTTGGTTGTTTCCCCAAACCGCCTCCCCATGTTTCCGCACATCTTTTCGCTTCAAATTACCGAGCAAGAGTACGAGGATCGCATACCTCATGATGATGAAGTTGAAAGCCTTGGCCGCTTTTCTGTTAACGAGCTTAAGACTATGATCCTCAATGGTGAGATCATCACCTCTATCACCATTTCAATTCTCTCCAGATTTCTTCTTTGCCAAGGACAATGAACTTTTTTGGGCTAGTTCATTAGCTAAACAAGTGAGTACGCTCCTCGATTTTTTAAGAATTTCTGCGGCATTGGCTGTATTCCTGGGGCATACTAATTTCTATTGGTTTTTTTGCGGGCATGTTGAAGGTTTTGGTCCTCAAAACGGTCAGGATTATGTTATTATTTTTTTTGTACTTTCAGGCTTTGTGATCACATGGTCAGTAGACAGAAAAAAGGAGTATTCCTTTGGCCAGTATTTGTTTGACCGATTGATTAGGCTTTGGAGTGTAGTGATTCCGGCTTTGGCCGTAGGGCTTTTACTTGATTATTTCGGTAGATCCATTCATCCACAAACTTATGGAAGTATATTCTCGGCAGAACATCTCGGCCTTAAGGTTTTGCTCTCCGGACTGTTCCTGCATGAAAGTTGGTTTCTTAGCATTCGGCCTGGAACCAATGGTCCTTTTTGGTCACTTTCCTATGAATTTTTCTATTACATGATTTTCGGTACAGTTGCACTACTCCCAACCTTGAAAAGTAAACTCTTGGTTGGATTTACTTTTATTATCATTGCCGGCCCCAAGATTCTTATCCTTTTCCCATGCTGGCTGATGGGTTGTCTTTCTTACTGGGGATGCAAAAAGTATAGGTTAAATTCCGTGATTTCCTTGGTGCTTTTACTCATCTGTGGTTTCTCACTCTATTCCATTCTTGGCCCACGCTGGTCAAACTGGACACCCAATGATTTCCCGGGACTAGGCATACCGCCTCTATTTTACTCAGCAAAGTTTTTAGATGACTACGCTTTAGCTTTCTTAATTGGAGTCTTTCTCTTTTCCGCATCCCATTGGTTCACCTTAGAGACAAAACCTTCAGGCTTAATTTCTTCTTTCGTTCGTACCTGCTCTAAATGTTCCTTTTCTTTGTATGCTATCCACTTCCCACTGATGGCATTTGGAGGTGCTCTTTTCGCTTCAGGCCACCTTCAAGGTTTTAGCCACCTTCAAGGCACAATACTTGTTTTGGGAAGTTGCTGTCTCTTTGCCCTTCTCTTTGAATTTCCTCTCAAGCAATACCGAAAACTTGCCATCAAAGCATTGCCATTCTTATCTAATCAATGTGGGATTCGTTCCTGATTTTCACCTCTAAACATCCATTCTGGACAGTTTTTTCACCAATCGCATGTTCCTATTTGATCGGTCTGATTTCTGTTAATGCAGAGGTGCGGAAGTTTTTCTATTTTGCTGGTTTATTTACAGCTCTCGTAACCGCGACCTTCCTTCACCTCAGGTGGGACTCCTTTAGTATTCATTTCCTTTCAAACGAAGCACAAAGTTTGAAAGAAAAGAAAATTCTGTTTCTTGGTGACTCCATTACATGCGAGGGCATCAGACCCCGTGGGTTCATAACAAAACTCGAATCAGTATTAGCTATCGATGCTCAAATTATTTGTCAAAAAGGAGCCACTGCAGAGGAAATTATCCAGCTATTGAACTCGAAATCAATTGCCTCGATTCCTAACACGATTGTAGTGCAGGCTGGAATAAACGATTTATTAGAGGGATCTACTGTTGATCAAACTATAGATGCTCAACAAAAACTACTCTCTTCAATATCCAATAAGTTTCCCGATTCAAAAGTTTTCTTTTTCCCTATTCACCCCATTCTTTACCTAGAGAAAAGTCTGGAAATACCTGAAGTGATGAATTCTTTTTGGACCCAAGAAACTAATTTTGCTGAAAAATTCTTAGTGACTGACGGGGTTCATTTAAATGCCAAAGGCCATACCCTATTAGCAGCGAACATACTCAAACTACTAGCATGACATTGATCCAAACGATTAAAAATAAAAGAAGCTATGAATTGGAATAATAAAAAAGTACTCGTTACCGGAGGAGCGTCTTTTATTGGCTCTCACCTTACTGAAAAATTAATTGAAAAAGGAGCGACCGTTCGAGTCGCAGAAAATTTTTCCAGTGGGGATAGAAAGCATTTGGAAAACATCGACTGCGAGTTATTTGAAGGCAACCTGCTCGATTCTGAATTTTGCGATCAGGCAACCAAAGGCATGGAAGTTGTCTTCCATTTGGCGGCCGATCATGGTGGTCGTGGCTATATCGATTCTCA
>JAYQBI010000166.1:0-2612 GCA_038137235.1 Opitutales bacterium
ACCGTGGTAATAACCACATCAAGAGGACTGGAAAATAAAGAGGCGGTTGGCAAAGCTCACAACCTTGGCATCAGGGTAATGGAATGCGCTGGAGAGGAGGATGGCAGGGTGTCACCGCGTGATTTCAGAAAAAAGGTCACCGAACTGGGGTTGCATGGTGTGTACTGTGAAGGCGGTCCTGCGGTTGCCCGGGCATTGCTTGCGGCAAATGAAGTCGATTACCTCTTTCATTATCGCTCCTCAAAGGAATTCAATTCCCCAGAAGCGATGATCGGGCCAGATCTGCAAAGCCTGGTGGTTCGGGAACCTTTGCGGGTTGATTTGGGAGCTGATCATTTGATACACGGATATTTATGAGCCAAATTATCTACCTTGCATCGGGGAATGCCCATAAATTAAAGGAGCTTCAATCCGCCCTGGATGAGGCTGATCTTGCAGTCCAGGTGTTTGGACCGGATGAAATTGGCGGGATGCCGGAGGTGGAAGAGACCGGATCAACCTTTGAGGCCAATGCCTTGCTCAAGGCATACGGTTTGCAGTCGAAAGGTCCTGAAGATGGATGGTACCTGGCGGATGACAGTGGCCTGGAAGTTGATGCGCTGGATGGCAGACCGGGAGTGATCTCAGCGAGGTATGCCGGCGAGCCATGTGATGATGAGGCCAATAACGACAAGGTCCTGGAGGAAATGGAGGGCAAGCCGCCGGGTTCCCGAGCTTGCCGGTTCCGCTGTGTGCTCGCCTTGGTAGGAAAGGGCATAGAAAGCACCTTTTCCGGTTCCTGCGAGGGGACCTTATTGGAGAAACGCAGAGGGGATGGCGGTTTTGGATATGACCCACTCTTCTTGCCCGATGAAAGCACATCCACTTTTGCAGAAATTTCGATGGCGGAAAAATCGAAGATCAGCCACCGGGCAAGGGCACTGAATCAATTAATCGAATGGCTCAAACAATCAACCAGTGCTTAATCTTTTGCTACCACGTGAAAATGAATCTCAGGTTTTATTGCAGTGAGGAAATGATGTCGTTGAAGGTTTGGCTTGGACGCATAGCAGATGCTGCCTTTTCCTCGTCCAGGAGGTAATATCCTCCCAGATCAACCGGTTTTCCCTGAGCTCCATTTAATTCATCGACAATCCTTTCTTCTTCTCCCCGTAACTTGTTGGCAATGGGAGAGAAGAGTGTTTGCAAATCAGAATCGG
Organism: Opitutales bacterium; assembly: GCA_038137235.1. Lineage (GTDB taxonomy): Bacteria > Verrucomicrobiota > Verrucomicrobiia > Opitutales > Seribacteraceae > Chordibacter. The sequence goes on from JAYQBI010000166.1 coordinate 1,200, forward strand.
AAGATTGAGCCGCGAGGGCTTCCGCCCAGTACAAAGTCAGGTAAAAGTGACTGCCACGGTTATCCAGTTCATGAACCTTTCGGGAAGGGGATTTATTCTCATCCAAAAAGATTCCAATGGCAGAATTGAGGCAATCGGCAAGCACCTGAGCCTTGGTGTTGGATGTCTTGTTGGCTAGATCCTCAAGGGATACGGCGATGGCTAGGAATTCACCGAGTGAATCCCAGCGCAAATGGGCTTCTTCCGTAAATTGTTGAACATGCTTGGGAGCGGAGCCACCGGCTCCGGTTTCGAACAATCCGCCTCCGGCAAGCAGAGGCACGATGGATAGCATCTTGGCACTGGTGCCCAGTTCGAGAATGGGAAACAGATCGGTGAGGTAATCGCGCAGAACATTGCCGGTTGCGGAGATCGTGTCCAGTCCGTCCTTGCAACGCTGGCAGGTGAGATGGGTGGCCTCCACGGGGGATAGAATTTGAATATCCAGACCGTCGGTATCCAGGGTAGTCAATTTCGCTTCCACATAGCGGATTAAATTGGCATCATGCGGACGGTTTTTATCGAGCCAGAAAATCACCGGAGTATTACTGAGGCGTGCTCGGTTGACCGATAATTTTACCCAGTCTATGATGGATACTTTTTTGGTCTGGCACATTCTCCAGATATCGCCTGCTTCCACTGAATGTTCGATCATTACGCTGCCAGTGGGTCCAACCACTCGCACGGTTCCATCCTTGGGTATCTCAAAAGTTTTATCATGGGAACCGTACTCCTCTGCCTTCTTGGCCATCAGACCGACATTGGCAACATTTCCCATGGTGGTGACATCGAAGGCGCCGTTGTCCTTGCAAAAATCAATGGTGGCCTGGTAGACACCGGCATAGTTGCGGTCGGGGATCACTGCCTTGGTGTCCTTGGGCTGTCCGTCCGGTCCCCACATTTGTCCACTGGTACGAATCATCGCGGGCATGGAGGCATCGATGATGACATCGCTGGGAACATGAAGATTGGTGATTCCTTTTTCAGAATTGACCATGGCCAGCGGTGGCCGCTTTGCCACAATTCTGGCAAGGTCAGTTTCGATTTCGGAGCGACTTTCCGTATCCAACTTGTCGAGAGCGGCGTAAAAGGAACTGAGGCCGTTATTGGGATTAAAGCCGGCAGCGGAAAGGGAAGTGCCATGGGTGGTAAGGAGTTCACCCAAGTATGCATTTACACAGTGGCCAAAGATGATGGGGTCGGAAACTTTCATCATCGTGGCTTTCATGTGCAGGGAAAAAAGCACATCTTCAGAAACCGCAGCATCAAGTTGTTCGGCGAGAAATTGACTGAGTAAATTTTTACTCATTACCGAAGCATCAATCACTTCGCCCTCCTCAAGCTCTAGTGCATCCTTAAGCACGGTGGTTTCAC
>JAYQBI010000167.1:0-2609 GCA_038137235.1 Opitutales bacterium
TTACGGAGAATGGATTGGTGATTCAGATAAAATCAAACCTCCCCAAAAACATATTTTGGAAGAAATGTTTATTAAAACCGGGATCTCAGGTGAAGTTACCCTTCGCCCCTACTGGCATGCAAATAGGGATAGAAATAATTTAGCTATCAACCTCCAAGAGAAATTTGTATGTGTGCAATGCACCACACTCGATTCATCAACTCCTATGCAAAATAAATGCTGGAGTGCGGATCGCATGCAAAATGTAATTGAAGAGATAGGAAAAAACTATGAGGTCGTCCAACTGGGAACGAACAAGGAACCACTTCTAAATAATGTATTAGATGGGCGTAGCCTTACCATTAAGGAAAGTGCAAACCTTTTAGCCCACGCTGAATTTTTTATCGGACAGGTCGGTTTCTTAATGCACTTGGCACGAGCGGTGGAAACCAGATCGGTCATTATATACGGAGGAAGGGAAAAAGCATGGCAATCTGGCTATCCATGTAATGAAAATATTGAGACAAACCCGGAGTGCTCCCCTTGTTGGCAAAACAACCGTTGTGACTTCGGGCGAACATGTATGGAGGAAATTGAAGCGATTGATGTGATTAGTGCGATTCATCGTTTGGAAAACCGAATTCCCCATCCACTTGAGACTGTTCAAGCAAACTTAGAAGGCTGCTATAGAAATTGAGGGTATTAACTCTTTTAGATTTGAAAAATACAGGAGGTGCGTCTGTTGCCTGTAATCGAATTGCAAATGCTTTGAGTAATTGTGGAGTTACAGTTTCTTCCACATCTTCGGACGGATTTGAATCTTCTTCTCACAAACCTTTATTTCTCGGCAGAAAATATCAGGTCTTATCCACTTTATTTTCATCCAAACTTCCAAGTTTCATACTCGAAAACCTAAGGATTAAAGAGTTTCAGAAGCAACTTAGAAGCCGTCTTCGAGCCAATCAGCCAGATATTATCAACGCACACAACTTGCATAGTGCTGGCTGGCCAATTTCCTTAATTAGAACCTGTCTGGACTATGCCCCTGTTGTTTGGACACTGCATGATTGTTGGAGCTTCCTTGGCTCTTTTTATCCTACACACTCTCCTGCTCCTTCGGCTAAACTTAAGGATGAAATTGACCACTTTTGGAACTCCCTAAAGGTCAATCCCCCAAAGCATAAGTTGTATGCAACTACCCCATCTTCATGGATGAGAAATCAGGCGGAGGAATCGTACTGGAATGAATATAAAGTAGATTGTATTAATAACCCAATTCCAGATTCCTATTTCTCTCCCAAAGACCGTCTAGCATGTAAGCGTGCACTCGAGTTAAAAGAAGAGAAAACAGCAATTCTATGCATCGCAGGAAATTTGAAAGAGGAACGCAAAGGTGGAATGATCCTCAATTCGATCCTATCTGAGGAATGGGGCAGTGATGCTGAATTTTTACTAATTGGAAATGGAGACTCACATCATACTTATTCTGAAAATGTCAAAAGTTTGGGCTTCATCAACGACGAGATTTCTCTTCAAATAGCTTATCATGCGGCTGACCTTGTGTTACACCCTGCTCCCGTTGACAACTTGCCTAACACTGTTGCCGAGTCACTAAGTTGTGGAACTCCTGCCCTAGCTTTTGATACTGGAGGTTTACCCGAAATGGTTATACCTCAAAAGAGTGGTTGGCTTATACCACCCGGTGATCATGCCGGAATGATAAGTACACTAAGGGATGTCTTGAACACAAAATCATACTCCGATTTAAGGAACCCATCCCGAAGCACTGCTAGTGGGAAATTTCAGTCGTCAAAAATTGGGAAAGAATATCAGGATTTATTCATTTCCTGCACAGCTGCTAAATGATCGAGCTGGAAGATAAAATGAACATTACCAACCCAGATTGGCAGATGAGTTGCAGAGAGAAACTCAGCCTCATTGGTTTATTACAATGCCTGAAGCCAAAAAAAGTAATTGAGTTTGGATATCATCGTGGAGGTGCCACAAAGTGGTTATCCCAATTTGCAGAAAAGTTAATATCTGTTGATGTGAATGAATTTGTCAGCGAGGCTTCTAAAAAATACTCAAATGTAGAGCCTTGGAAGTGCACCACTGGAGAAGCAATCAACAAAATTAAAGCTGATAATCTATCTTTTGACCTCGCCATTATAGATGCAGACCACTCCAGAAGAGCGGTTGCAAATGATGTTTCCGGGATTCTCCCACATGCAGAAGTCATTCTTATGCATGACAGCTTTAACCCAGCATGCAGAAGAGGAATGCTCGATGCTCTTGAATCTCAAAGCAGCCATGCATTCTACTTAGACTTCATTCCATCTATCCTAAAACGGGACGGGCTTTGGGGAGGGTTTGCGATTGCCTGGAAATCGAAATGCCCCGGTGCCAAAAAAGAACTTTACGGTGAAAAGTCGTCCTATTCTGCAGTCTGGTGGCAAAGCAGCCTTCATTTTAGTTCTAAGCTTCTTCATTTAAAACACTTTCTTTCACAAATTTGGCAAAATAGTATCTCTAAATTACGTATTTTTGCCGGTAAAATCTTAGGCAAATAAGAATATGAAAATACTGGTAACTGGATCTTCAGGGCTAATTGGATCAGAGGTTTGTACCCA
>JAYQBI010000168.1:0-2607 GCA_038137235.1 Opitutales bacterium
CCTGCAGGTCGACCGCAGCAATACCAACGGGTTCAAAGGATTGAAGGATGACCAAACCTTCCTGCAGGTCGCGCAGGGGGAGTTCGGAGATCAGCCCAATTTCGGAAAGGGGAGTGGGTAAAAACCCATTTTCATCCAATGCACCGATCAAATACTCACAGGCAGCAACCTGACCGGGGGTGGTATCGGCCATTTTTAACTGATCCAAGAGGTGTTCCTGAAGAGAGGTTTCCGCAACCAGGGAATCAAAAAAGAATTTTCTTTTTTCTTCTGCCTCGGAATTTCCAAGCTGGGCTTCCCCTTCGTATTCGCGCTCAAAATGCTCGCGTAAATCCTCCTGCATTTCCCTTAACACGGAAAACTCATCCTCGAAGTCGAGGTCCATTAAATCCTCAGCAGGTTCGTCCCAGTCGTCATCACTGTCTGCACCCGCCTCAGTCTCCGCGGTTGCCTCCTGCTCGAAATCGTCCCCGAGTTCGTCGTCTCCTGAATCAACTTGCTCGTCCGGGCTAGGTTCAGTGACTTCCCCGTCCAGGCTTTCATCGTTGGTGCCAAATTCCTCGAGCAGAGGGTTGGTCTGCAACTCCTCAAGAATGGCGGAGCGCAATTCCATAGCGGGCACCTGAAGAATTTTAAGGGATTGCCGGAGCTGCGGAGCCAGAACAAGGTTCTGGGTCTGCTTCTGTACCTGCCTTAGTCCCTGAGACTGAATGGCCATGGTAAGCTGGGTTTAATCCGCAATGGGGGGAGTTTCTCCCCGATGCCAGCGCAGGGCGGCATTTTCCCCATCTTTCCCAAACAAATCGCAGGCATAGGCAGCGAGCTTTTCGTTGGTCGGGCCATAGCCCTCTCCATAAATAAAACTTTCCAACTCGGTGAGCATAAGGTCAGCCGTTTGGTACCTTGATTCTCGGGGGCGCTGGAGGGCCTGGTGTAAAATGTTATTAAGCCGCTCATCCACATCCGGGCGCACTTCGCTGAATTTTGGAATATCCATTTCCAAAATATTACGGATGGTTTTCTCGGAATCCATTTCCTCAAAAATATTGTATCCAAGCATCAGTTCGGCCATCACGATTCCACAGCAAAAAAGGTCAGCCCGGTGATCAGTCACTTCACATCTTGCCTGCTCAGGGGAAAGGTATTCGTCCTTACCTGCAATCACTTCACCTTCCTGATTATACATCAGGTCAAGTGCCTTAGCGATGCCGAAGTCAGTCAGCTTAACATCTCCCTCCTGACCGATCATAATATTTTTCGGATTAACATCGCGGTGCACGATTCCGAGAGGTCTTCCATCACGGTCTTTTTTACGGTGGGCGTAGGCAAGACCCCGACAAATCCTAGAAACGATAAAGACCGCCAGGTCGGCGGGAATGTACTGGTCAGTTTCCGAATGTCTTTCCAAAAATTCCTCAAGGTTCCACCCGGATACATACTCCATGGTCATGAAGTATTGCTCCCCAACTTTACCGAGGTGGTACGTCTGAACGATGTTGGTGTGGATGAGGTCGGATACCAGTTTTGCCTCCCCGATAAAATTATTTCGGAATTCCTCAATTGCGGAGTATTCCTCCCGGATCAGTTTGATTGCGACGACTTTGCGGAACCCACCAATTCCACGCTGTACAGCTTCGTAGACTAATCCCATCCCACCTTCTGCGATCTTGCGCGTTAGTTCGTAATGAACTTCGTTAAAAATATGCTTCATTATTTAGCCAATCTTAAATGAATATTGCTTGATCCTAAGTTATTGAACTTTTTCTTCAAGAAAACTTTGCGAAAATCAAGGAGTTTTAGAGCTTATGGCACAAAATTAGCTGCTTTTTCGGTGAATTGACTTCCGTGTAAATCAGCGAGATAATTAATCCATGATTAAGTTAACCGAAGAAGCGGCAAAAAAAGTAAGTTCCATGCTTTCAGATGCGGAAGAGGGAAAAGTTCTTCGTATCTTTATCGAGCCGGGTGGATGCTCTGGTTTTGAGTATGGTATGACTGTGGATTTTCCTCAACCTGATGATAAGATGGGAGAAGATCGCGGGGTCGGTTTTGCCGTGGATGGTTCGAGCCTTGAGTACCTGTCCGGTTCCGAAGTGCACTTTGATGATGGATTGACGGGGAAAGGATTTGAAATACGAAACCCCAATGCTCAGTCAACCTGCGGGTGCGGAAAATCATTCAGCTGATCCATTTTCTTTTCTTTTCCCTCGGAGTTTGCCTGATCGGTAAGCTTTGGGGGGTTACCGGCCCGGTATTGCACTCTGGACCTGTGCAAATGTCCTTGGTTTTCCCGTCTTCCGGAATAACTCCGAATTCGACCGCCTGGATTGGATGGTGGATTGAAAGGGAAGAAGGTTGGCACACCTACTGGGAACACCCAGGAAATGTTGGGCTTGCTCCCCATCTTGAATGGAGCATGGCCCCAGGACTGAATGTCGGTGACTTGCAATTCCCATATCCTAAGCGGGTACAGATGGCAGGGGTCAAGGCCTACGGGCATCACGGAAATACACTTTTCCTCGCAAAATTAGAGGTTCCCTCGCTTACGGTGGGCACGGAGGTAAAACTGGTGGCAAAGGCAAGGTGGATGGTTTGTTCCAATGTATG
>JAYQBI010000169.1:0-1930 GCA_038137235.1 Opitutales bacterium
AAGAAGAGGGAAGATTGAAAGGTGAAGGGTGAAATTGGAAATTTTGGGTAGATTTTGCTTTTTATATCAGGCATAATATATACTTTAAGACTTAAAGGGGGAAAATAGTGAATAAATTAGCATATATGCTTTTTTTATCATGCATATTGATTGATATTTTCTAAGTATTGTGAGATATTGACGAATAATAATTAATTTTGCAGGATATATCATGCGTAAAGAGCAACTTGGACATTTAATTTCCTTTCACCGAAAGAAGGCAGGTCTGACGCAAGTGGGGTTGGCGGAGATGGCTGGTGTCAGCCGGTCTGTGGTGCAGGATCTGGAAGCGGGAAAGGGAAGAACGGTTTGGATGCACATCGAAGCTATTCTGAATATTCTCAATATTGAGCTGCAACCGGTGGGTCCTTTAGTGGATGAGTGGAAGAAAACCATGGAGGAGTCTGAATGACAGATGGCGATACCAGGGTGCTTCGAAGAGCAGCCATCTTTCAGTCTGGGACACTTGCCGGATATTTACAGGAAGAAGAGGATGGTGGCTGGGCGATTGAGTATGTCGAGGAGTATGCGGGGACTCCGATTTCCCTGACGCTTCCCCTTCGCAAAGAGCCGTATATATTTGAGGAGTTTCCCGCGGTACTGGATGGTTTGTTACCGGAGGGTGAGCAATTGGAAGCCCTTCTCAAAAAACAAAAAATTGACCGCAATGACTGCTTTACCCAATTGGTGACACTGGGGCAGGACTTGGTCGGATCTCTGTCGGTGAGCCGCATAAAAGATTCCTCTCAGGGCACGACGGAAGGCTAATCATGCGGCATTGCCCGATAACCTTAGATTCATTGCCTGCGGGGCAAAGTTACTCGGTGGCTGGATTGAGCAGTATCCATCCAAAGCTAACACATTTGGAACCTTTGGAGTATTCCTATGAGGCACAGCTAAGGGAGGTGAGGCGGCGTTCGGACAAAATGTCGATTCAGGGCGTACAGCCCAAGCTTTCGGCGGTATTGAAGTTGAAAGATTCTTCTTTTGCACTGGTGGACCGGGGCGGGCGATTTATTCTGAAGCCTAATCCGTTGCCCTACGAAGAGGTGCCCGCGAACGAGGCATTGACCATGCGACTGGCGGCGGCTGTTGGGATAGATGTACCGGTGCATGGGCTGCTCCGTGCTGTGGATGACAGCCTGGTTTATTTTGTGAAGCGTTATGACCGTGAGGGGCGTTCGGGCAAAGTCCATGTGGAGGACTTTGCCCAGCTTTCGGGTGCAACCCGGGAAACAAAGTATGATAGTTCCCTGGAGCGGGTGGTTCAACTGGTTGATCAGTTCTGCACCTTCCCCGCGATCGAAAGGCCCAAGTTGGCAAAGCGTTTATTATTTTGCTTCCTCACGGGGAATGAGGACATGCACTTAAAGAATTTTTCGGTTTGGGTGCAGGATGGCGTAGTTTCGTTAACGCCTGCTTATGACCTGTTGAATACCACCCTGGTTTTGGAGAATGCCAAGGAAGAGAGTGCCCTACCCCTGGACGGAAGAAAGAAGAATCTGAGCAAAAAATTATGGCTGGAATATTTCTGCAAGGAGCGTCTGAAATTATCGGAGGGTCAGGTTAGCAGGGTTGTAAAAGAACTGAAGTGCGCGATGCCCCAATTTGACCAATTAATCAAACAAAGCCTGCTATCTGAGAAACTTCAGTTGGAATACCAAAAAATACTTCACCACCGAGCCAAGCGATTAGGGATTTAGGAAGAGTGAATTAACAAGAGGGAGGAGTGAAAGGTGAAGGGGTGAAATGCCTAGGATGAATTCTTGGTTAACCAAGAGGCGTATTCTTCTTCGGATCGTTCACCTCCAGCTAAGGCAAGAGTTTCCAAAACTGCATCCTCTTCACTGGCATGAAATTTCATTCCGTTGATTTCCAAAAATACGATAGC
>JAYQBI010000169.1:1940-2532 GCA_038137235.1 Opitutales bacterium
CTCCCGCAAATCGCAAAATTAGGTAAGAGGGAGTTAAGAGTGAATTAAGAAGAGTGAGAAGTGAAATTTACTCGGTGAGCTTGGATTTGATTTCCTGGATGGTGAAGCGTTGTTCCTTAAGGGTTTTGATTTGTTCCACACGAACGACCATGGAGGATGAAAAGAGTTGGTAGCCACTTGGGGTGGTTTCCGAAACTTCGAGCAATCCGGAGGTGAGCCAGAAGCGAATGGTGCTTACATTTACGCCGGTTTGCTTGGCCAGTTGACCAATGCGGAGAAGAGAGTCATCAGGCTCGGCAACAAAGTCGCCCTCCCCTGAGGTGGCTTCCACATAAATATCGAGAGAGCGATCGACTGCACGGTAGATGAGTTGCAGATAATCATCAAGGGAACCACCGGTCTGAGCTTTTTCAAGGGCATCCAAATATTTACCACGCTCGCTTTTACGGATGATAGCGGGAGGATAACCATGGCACATGAGAATCAGGTTCATTAGCAGACGGGCGGTCCGGCCATTGCCATCGACAAAGGGATGAATAGTGACCAAGCGGTAATGTGCTTCTGCGGCAAGATCGACCGGATGAATATCCTG
>JAYQBI010000170.1:0-2530 GCA_038137235.1 Opitutales bacterium
ACACTGAATTCTTCTTACTGCGGAATGGTTTAGATCAACTACTTATGGGTGAAGGTATTTTACTTTCAGATTATTCCCAGATAGATTCGTATGATGAATTATGGGCAAAGTCTCGTAAATCACCTTTCGTTTATCCTGGATTGCACAAGAGGATTCGAAACATTCTTCTCAAAGAGATCGAATTGGGTAGAGGTTATCGAGTTCGGACAGACATTGATGGATTTGCGTTGATCAAAACTCTGGAAATCGGGGATTACTTTCTATTAGGCATGTCGCCAATGGGTCAGGTTGGTACTGTATGGAATGTACCACTTCGCTTAAATATCGGCCTTAATAAAATTTCACTGAATTTAAGTAATGCAGCGTGGAGTAATTAATTTTCTTTACCGCATTCATTACCTTTACTAAGAATCCATTTTTATATTATGAGCACTGAACAATCTTCTGACAGCAAAAAGCTTCAATTATCACTGCAACAAAAATTAGGTATACTACTATCCTTTTCTAAGGACAAGGTTGTCGAGCAAATACAATGTGTATGGTTCATCATTCTATATCTCATTGTGTTTCAAGTCTTAGTTCTTGGTTTACCAATTGTTTATTCTTTGATGATCGCAGCTGGCATCATGATTGTGATTATTGGATTGGCCTTCTTTATGGAAGGTTTGCGTCTCGGACTTATGCCTCTTGGTGAGACGCTTGGGTCTACTCTTCCTAGGAAAAAGATTCTTGGTATTCCTTGCCTGCCTACAAGTTTGGCTTTTGGTTTTGTTTTAGGGGCATTTGCTACTTTTGCAGAACCTGCAATCGGGGTACTTCGTGCAGCTGGTGCTGGTGTTGATCCAACGGCAGCTCCTCTTTTATGGACGATCTTGAATACAGGTGCAGGCCTGCTTGTTAATTGCGTTGGAGTGGGTGTTGGTATTGCAGTTTTGTTGGGGGTTTTGAGGTTTTACAAAGGATGGTCTCTCAAGCCATTCATATATGCAGGTGTTATTATTTTATCATGTCTTACCCTCTACATGCAGTTTTCCGATGACAGACTGAAACATGTGCTTGGATTGGCATGGGATTGCGGTGCTGTTACAACGGGTCCAGTTACGGTGCCTTTAGTGTTGGCTCTTGGTATTGGTGTTTGTCGAATCGTATCCACTGGTGGTTCTAGCAATACCGGTTTTGGTGTTGTAACCCTTGCGTCTCTGTTTCCGATCCTTGCGGTAATGTGCTATGCTCTCTATTTATTTAATACTGACAATTATTACTACGCGAAACATTCCACTGCTGAATGGCACATTCAGGCTGGAGATTATGGCAAGAATTACTCTAAGGATTTCCAGAAATTTGGTGAGTTAAAAGCTCAAGAGAAGATTGATTCAGAAGGTGGAGTTGGTGAAAGTGAACTTGCATGGTCCTTGTCTGTTGAAGAAAGAGAAATGATCCAAAACTACTTGAATCAGAACAAATCCCTGCCCGATGGATATGCGATCAAAACGAAAGTAGCAGAAGGAAAAATTTCGCCTCAAACATTAGCTGGTGGTGATCGGGAAAATGTTCAATTAAACGGAGCTAAAGTTTATGTAGTTAGGGAGGGATACAAGGCACCTGATGCGATTTGGGATCCCAATGCTGACATTGCTTCCACTTTTACCAACAAGCTTGATTTCTTCCCCAATACTTTCAGACCTCAAGAAGTTGACAAAAACAACAATGGTATTGTTGACCCAGGCGAGGATTTTTACTCGATCGAACCAGATGGCTCTATTAATTACTCCAAACCCGATGGAGTTCTTTCCGGTCCCGATCAAGATCGTGGTGCCTTGGAGGGGGCTATCTGGGCAATCGTACCTTTATGCTCTATTCTTTTGCTCGTTTTGATTGTTGGTTTAAGGCAAAAACCTAAACACATGGATGAATTAGTAATTGGCATAGCCTGTGCCGTTATTGGTATGTGTTTGTTCAACTTGGGTATTTCCCTCGGTCTGACACCCCTTGGAGAGCAACTCGGCGGAAATGTCGTCTCCAGCTTTGCTTCAATACAACCTTGGCAGTCCGAAGGTTTTATCGATCCTATGTTTCATTCATCAACGGTTGGAAAGTGCCTTGCTATTTTGTTTGGATTCATCCTAGGCTATGGAGCAACTCTGGCTGAACCAGCCCTCAACGCACTTGGCTCAACCGTTGAAAAAATCACAGTTGGGGCATTCAAAAAGAATTTGTTGATGCAAGCCGTTGCGACTGGTGTTGCCCTAGGTATCGGTACTGGTGTCGCCAAGATTGCTTTCAACCTGGAGCTTTGGTATCTATTAATTCCCCCCTATGCGTTGCTGCTAATACTAACCTTTATATCTAGCGAGGATTTTGTGAATTTTGGTTGGGATAGTGCAGGAGTCACGACCGGTCCAATCACTGTCCCACTTGTCTTGGCGATGGGATTGGGAATCGGTGCAAAAACAGGAGCAATTGACGGTTTTGGTGTTCTTTCCCTTGCTTCTGTTGGTCCAATTATTACGGTGCTCACTGTCGGTTTGCT
>JAYQBI010000171.1:0-2490 GCA_038137235.1 Opitutales bacterium
TTACCGGCTTTTCATCCTGGTAACGCGGCAACATTTCATGCGGCTTGCTCCATTGGTCGAGCTTGTCGTCCAGGGCATAGGTAATCCAGTTCCGCGGTGATTTATGGCCAAAATAGACCATGGCAGGACGCCCGTCCCTGGTGATGAAACCTGTTCCGCTCCATATGCCGTGCCCCATCGTTGTTGGCCCCAATACGGTGGGATGCCACTCCCAGTGTACCATGTCCTCACTGGAAACATGAGCCAAGACATCCCCCGTCTGGTGTTTGTAGATGTAGTGCAGGTGGTAGCGCCCCTTCCAGAAAAAGGCAGGATTGGGGTCGAAGGCTGTTGCTGTTCGTTCTGATTCGGGATGTGCCAGGTGATAAGTTAGCCAGGTCTCGGGCGGATTCTCCGGCATCGCAGGGGTATCGATCACCGTCTTCGCCTGCTGCGCGCTGCACACGCAGGTGATGAGGGCAAGCAGAGCACCCGTTGTTAAGATCGTTTTGTGTAAGAAGATGTTCATCATTATTTTGTTTTTCTGTTAGAATTCGTGTGGATCGAATTCATCTGCCAGGCGGAGAAGTTGACCAGCTGTGCTTCACTACCTCTGGCGATCAGTGACACCCCGGTGCTGTCTTGGCGATCCGGGTAGGTTCTGCAGGCAAGGGCTTGCTTGCCGTTGACGAACACCTCCACAATACTTTTATCCACGAACACACGGAGTTTGAAGTTCTCGTTTTGCGCAAGAAAGACGTGCGCCGTTTCCGGTATACGGGGAATGACATCCGGTGATGTCGAGGCCTGGGTCACATCCAGAATGACGACACTATCGAAATTTTTTCCTTTTGTGCGCACTTGATCCAAGGTCTCGGCCCGACGTATCCCACGTCCTTTCATGAGAAGGATGCGGGTTTTTTCTTGGCTATCCGGTGAACGCAGGACATGAAGTTCCACCACACCCGATTCCATGGGATCAATTTCCAGCTCCATTTCCATGGCATTTCCCTGAATGGAATCCAGGACCACTTCCTCATTAGCCGCTAAGGTTTGAGCATCGACGGTTATTTTCTCTCCGCGCAGGGATTCGATGTCGCCATAAGGTTCCATCCTCAGGGGAGAAAAGAGATCCTTTTCATTCCAAGTCAGCTTTCTGGGCAAGCTCATGCATTGATCAAACCCCTCCGTCTCCTTCGCCTTATTGACATTCCAGATGGCGATGACGCTTCCGTCCCCGTTCGGATTGACGAATGCAGTTGGGGCGTGCAGACCGCCATTCCTGACGGGACCGAAAGTCAATGCGCCCCCGTCGGTGGCGATGAACTTGTGACGCTCTCTGTCGTAATTTCCGACCAGGTATTGGCTCCCTCGTTTATGGCTGAAATGGAGAAAAATGTGCTTATCTTTGCCAATGGGCAGGAAGTACGGGCAGGCACCATCGCCTCCGACCTGGGCATAAATATCATTTTCAATAAAGGGATGCATGAACTCCCAGTCGGTCAGGTTTTTGGAACGGAGAAGATCGACATTTCTCAAGAACTTTCCAGTGGGCTCGTTTGTCTTCTTACCAGAGCTCAGGGCGTAGTAGGTATCATTCTCTTTCCATATAAATCCGTCTCCACCACCACCTGGTTTTTCGAGTGGAATGACTGGATTTTCGTCCATTTTGTCCCAGTTCAATAGTAAAGGGTCGGTCGATGTCGCCACCATTTTTCCCACACCGATACCCGGATAGAACGCAATCACGCGACCCTCTTCGACCAGGCAATTGCCGGAAAAACACCTCGTCTCCGGATCGGGATAGAGGGTATATGGAAGGTCACGCCAATGCACGAGATCCTCACTGACCGCATGCCCCCAATGCGTATTGTATTCTACCGGATAGCCTTGGTAGAACAAATGCCATCGACCTTGCCAGAAGCATAAGCCGTTCGGATCATTATGCCGGTTTTCCGGGCTGGAAAAATGATAGATCGGATAGTGCGGGTGCTTGAGCAACTCCTGGCGCGATTGCGCAAAGCGTTTGAGCATGGGATTGGCCGCCAGTTCCGTTTCCTGTTTCTCCAGAGTCTGAGAAAAGCTGAATTGAGGGGCTTTCTCAATACTATCTGCTTGATTAGCACTTTGCCCATAGGATAGCGAAAGTGCACTCAGTGAGGCTAAGGTAGCGTAAATTAAATGTTTTCTTTTCATAATTGATCTATTTCTGCTTCGCCGCAGCCTTGGGATAGATCGAATGCATCTGCCATGAAGACACACGCTTCACCCTCAGGTCTCCCCCTTTGCTAAATAAACTGACGTGAAGGTCTTTCGGATCATATTCATGCCACGCTAACGCAGCCTGGCGGTCGTTGGCAAAGACCTCGATCATGTTCTTGTCGATGAAGATGCGCAGGGTGAGATCCTCGCCTTCCTGTAGTTCAAAGGGAGGTTGGATGTAGCCGACATTCAGTGTCTTACTGCCCTTGCCCGATGAGATGGTGAAGCCCTTTTCACTTTCTTGATCAC
>JAYQBI010000172.1:0-2469 GCA_038137235.1 Opitutales bacterium
CCATTCCTGAAAACCTTTACCCGCCCAGGGCAAAAAATATGTTTTCGAAGCCCTTTGACTGGGAAGATTTAATTGCCCACTTCCCAAAATTTTCGGGTCGGCCTCCCAGTCGCTTGCAAATGGTAAATGAACGATCCGCATGGGATACCCTAAATTCGTTTTTAGAGGATCGTGGCGTTGCATATTCCGGGGGTATTTCATCACCCAATACTGCTTTTTCCGCAGGTTCCCGCCTATCCCCTCATCTTGCCTGGGGCACGATCAGTTCGGGCAGTGTTTTTCAAGCACTTGATCAAAGGCGTGCGGAACTAAGCGAGGTCAAGGGGCCAAGCCCGTGGAGGCGTAGCCTGCGTGCCTTTGAGTCACGCCTGCACTGGCGGGATCATTTCGTGCAGCGGTTGGAGGGCAGTCCACGGATGGAATTTTCCGCAATTAATCCAGCCTATGATGCCGTGGAATATGAGGATGATCCAGCATTGTTATCTGCCTGGCTGGACGGACAAACCGGTTACCCGATGATTGATGCATGTATGCGTTGCCTTGGGCAGACTGGGTTTATGAATTTTCGGATGCGTGCAATGGTGGTAAGTTTTGCCTGCTTTGGATTGCATCTATCCTGGCGGACGATACACGGCCCGCTTGCCCAAATCTTTTTGGACTACGAACCGGGCATCCACCTTTCCCAGTTGCAGATGCAGGCAGGAATTACCGGGATTAATGCAATCCGGGTATACAGTCCGTCCAAGCAATTTTTGGATCACGATAAGGATGCACAATTTGTAAAACAGTGGGTTCCGGAATTGCGAAATTTTACCCCTGTGCAAATTGCCCACGCAGAAGAAGTCAGGTTATCGGGCTATGCTTCCCCCGTGGTTCCGTTGAAGGAACATACCAAGGAAATGAAGGACCGTATCTTTTCAATCCGTAAAAGCGAAGCGGGTAAGGATGGTGCGAGGGTTACTTTGCGACGGCATGGGTCGAGAAAGGGAACGGGACTAAGAAAAAAAAGGAAAAAGTCCGAGGAAGGGCAACTTGCCCTGTTTAAAGACTAAGCCCCTTTGCCACTCGTAAGTCGCACCGTAAATCCTCCATCGA
Organism: Opitutales bacterium; assembly: GCA_038137235.1. Lineage (GTDB taxonomy): Bacteria > Verrucomicrobiota > Verrucomicrobiia > Opitutales > Seribacteraceae > Chordibacter. The sequence goes on from JAYQBI010000172.1 coordinate 1,096, forward strand.
TACCAAATGGCGCAGCCATCTTCTCGGCACCCCGCAACCAATTCCCAGCACTCCGCCTACCACCACTGCACGGTGGCAATTATCCCCGCCCACTTTTGCATTCTGGAGGAGACCAAGCGAGAAATCATCATCGTACTTCCAGGCGAAGTACAGGGAGGCAACAAAGGATTCGGGAAGGTAGCAGGCGGTGGATAATTTTTCTCCCACCACCACCCGGTCTGGCAGGTCCACCCAGTTCATAAATTTTGAAACCGATACTCCGGGAATAGGCAATTCTGCAAGTACCTTACGAACTGGAATACCGTCACTTACATGCAGCAGAATCCGGGTGAAGTCCGCCGCTGCCCGCAGGGAATATTCATGGTCATGGGTTGCACGAACCAGGGATACTGCATGCTGAATCAAGGTTGCCGGGTCGGTAATGTCCAGCGCTTCCAGTCCTGCGAGGAGGCCGGGTATCAGGCTAAGGGCACCGATGTGCAAATCTTCTGACCCGCAGGAATCTAGGGATTTTCCCCTCGCATAATTGGTGAAGAACTTACGGTGGTATTCCTCGGCATAGGTATCATTGTGCCAGTCCGGTGTGAGCATCACCTGGGCATACCGTCGTAACCATGCATTAAGGTCAAATTCACCACGCAGGATGATCCAGCGGTACAATTCCACGGAGAGTTTTAAGTTCAGGGTATTTTCTCCAGCCTGTAAAAACTGGTGGTAATGCACGCCCCGTTGCCCCCAGTACTTTGCCTGTTCTTTCAGGATATCTGCCTTCGGCCCGATGGGATCGTAGGTGGAGCGCCAAAGGATACTGTCTGGGTGGGGGGAGCGTGGGGGTAGGTAGTCATCAAAATCACCATAGTCCCGGTCGAGTGCATTCCGGTCATAATACCAATGGGTTGGCATTGCGATGGCATCGCCAACAAGGGAACCCAGGAATGCGTTTTGCAAGCTCACGATTTACATATTACAACATGATTGAAAGATGGACAACTCGACCCAGTATGAAATTTCCGTGCCAAGCTCGCACATGACCTTGTTTTATGATGAAATTTATTCATCCGGGCTCGACCGTACCGCCCGCTTCCCCGTGGACAGGTATTCCATGATTGCCCAGAAAATAACAGAGGAAGACCGTGATGGATTGATCGAGCTAAAGCAACCAAGGCTTGCAAAGAGGGAAGAAATTTTACTCGCCCATGATGCTCAATTTGTGGACAGGTTTTTAGCCCAGCAATTACGGGAGGATGAAATCCGCCGGATTGGCCTGCGCCCATGGAAGCCAGAGATTGTGGAGCGTACCATGCGCCTGGTCGGTGGTGCCCTCGAGGGGCTTGATCTTTTGCAGGCAGGCGTGCCCATTGCTGGAAATATGGC
>JAYQBI010000173.1:0-2467 GCA_038137235.1 Opitutales bacterium
GGGCAGCCAAGCAAAATCATCCGCTTGCCTCTCGAATGGTGGGCTTAAATCATTTCCATGGAAATGGAACCAGCAAAAATCCAATTATTGGGGAACGCTGGTTGGAAAGAGCGGCAAAGCTAGGTGACGAGGTAGCTATTGAAAAGCTTTCAACTTATTGCCTCGAACAAAACAGTACAATAGAGGCAATTGCATGGCAGTATTTCTTAAAAGGGATTAAATTTGGTTATTCTCTTCCCGCATGGATCAATCAATGCACAGATGCACAGAGATTGGAGGCAAAGGAACTTGCGGAGAACTGGGAAAGTCAGGGAAAGCCACCTTTATATCCAACAAAAAATTTTGTTGATAATACTCCTGTCTACCAGGAATTACTTTTGTCAAATGGGGACAGGTATGAGGGCATGACAATCAAGGGCATTCCCAATGGTTCAGGCAAACGAATATCCAAGGATGGATCCTCTTACCTCGGTGGTTTTAAGGATGGAATGGAAAATGGATATGGTACCTGGTTTGATAAAAGAGGAATTATTAAAAACCAGGGGTTATGGAAAAATGGGAAGCCGGTATTTGCTCCCAAGCAAAAGAACTAGGCCCTAAGCTAGGAGTTTATTTAATAAAACTAGATCAATGCCCCAAGTATATTACTCGGTAGGCAAAGAAGAGTGTGCACCATCGCAAAATGGACCATTTGCTGAGTGCTTGCAGTTGCAAAAGGCCACATTTTTAGGCTCAGTAATTTCCACTTTTTGAGGAACAAAGTTTGTACCTTGGTGAGATCCGTCACAAAATGGCTGCTTGGAAGACTTTCCGCATGAACACCACCAGTACTCGCCGGGCTCAAGTTTCATCACCGCAGGCATGCGGGAAGCAATAACAGGCTTTTCCTCAGACATGATTACTTATTCGCCAATTTCTTCGGAATGATCGGAATATAAAACTGCATCCACATAAATTTTGGATGCAATAATTCCAACCAAAAGAACAGCAAACATCACCACGGGCACCAGAATGACCGGTAAACGCATTTTGGTATGTCCAAATTTCGGATCGTCAATAAATTCGTTCGAGCTCATAGATTTAATAGAATTAGCCTCAGCAAAGAGTAGGGTCAATCAGGTTCAACTGAAAAGATGATGCCTTATTCAACAACCCAGGAATTTTTACCGGTTAATAATTCCTGAAGGTTTCCTTCACCCTGTGCCTGTGACATCTTAATTTGAGCATGCAGTGCATCCTCATAGGTTTCCCGGCCTTCGATTTGCCGGAGAATACCAAAGGGTGTGGGAAAGGCAGGATAGGCCATCTGGGCAAGGATTGATGCATAAGCAGGGTTTACTGTCTTGGACTGGTGTACCAGTAAATCGGATTCCTCCACCCCATTGCCTAGTTCGACGACCTCAGGGTCAAACCCGTTGAGCCGGATACCTTTGTTTTCACCAAACCGTAAGGGTTTTCCTTCTTCCAGCATTAATGCCTGCTCACTGCGGACTTCCCTGCCAGTTACCGGGTCAAATGCATGGTTATTGAAAATCACGCAATTCTGAAAGATCTCAACAAAGGATGTTCCTTTATGGGCATGTGCTGCCTTGAAGGTTTCCACCATATGCTTTTGATCAGTATCCGTAGTACGTGCAACAAAGGTGGCTTCACTGCCCAATGCAAATAAAAGTGGGTTGATCGGATAATCGAGCGATCCGGCAGGTGTACTCTTGGTCTTTTTACCCACTTCAGAAGTAGGACTGTACTGACCCTTGGTAAGTCCGTAAATGCGGTTATTGAAAAGCAATACATTAATGTCCAGGTTGCGGCGAAGCAGATGCATCAGGTGGTTACCGCCAATAGACAGACCGTCCCCATCACCCGTGACCATCCAAACGGAAAGATCAGGATTTGCTGACTTTACACCGGTTGCAACAGTAGGTGCACGGCCATGAATGGTATGAAAACCATAGGTATTCATGTAGTAGGGAAAGCGGCTGGAGCAGCCAATTCCACTTACCACCACAAATTTTTCTTTGGGTACATCAAGTTCAGGCAAGGTTCGTTGAACCGCGTTAAGAATGGCATAATCTCCGCAACCCGGGCACCAACGGACATCGTTTTCAGTAACGAAGTCTTTTTTTGTCAGGCTGCCTTCTTCCGTATTCGTAGCACTCATGTAAAATTTACTCCTTTAGGAAAGTTCCTGGTGAAATGCCTGACGAAGTTCGGACACTTTAAATGGTTTTCCCTGTACCTTGGTTAATGGAATCGCATCCACTAAATACTTCGCCCGAATGATGAGGCTGAGCTGTCCAAGGTTTAATTCTGGGACAATTACCTTCTTAAATCTTTTAATAATATCCCCGAGGTCCTTGGGTAATGGATTGAGGTGCCTGAGGTGTAGGCTGGAAACAGCAAATCCCTCAGCCTGCATTGCCTGAACCGCTGAGGTAATCGCCCCATAGGTACCCCCCCATCCAAT
>JAYQBI010000174.1:0-2410 GCA_038137235.1 Opitutales bacterium
GAGAGGGACTGGGAAACAAGTTCCTCGCCAATGTCCGCGAAGTGGATGCGATTGTGCATGTGGTGCGTTGCTTCGAGGATGAGGACGTGATTCACAACATGGGCAGGGTTGATCCGGTGGCGGATGCGGAGGTGATCATGACCGAATTAATCCTTGCGGATGCGGAATCAGTGGCCAGCCAGTTGCAAAAAAACGAGAAAAAAGCGCGCGGGCAGGACAAAGACGCGGCCGCAAATGTTGCCTTACTTGAAAAACTTGTTCCTCATTTGGACGAAGGTAAACCAGCCAATCTTTTACCTATGGACGATGATGAGAAGGAACGCCTGAAAACTTTTCACCTTTTAAGCTCCAAACCAATGCTCTATGCCTGCAACCTGAAGGAAGATGAAATTGCCGACCCTTCCAGCAATGCACGCTTCACTGAGTTCCGGGAATGGGCAGCTGCCCAGCAGGATGCAGCATGTTGTGCAATTTCTGCAAAAATGGAGGAGGAACTTTCCGAACTGACGGATGAAGATGCCAAGGAATACCTCGAGGCAATGGGGGTAGCGGACTCTGGAGTAACCTCCCTCATTCAGGCGACCTATGATTTACTGGGACTGGCAAGTTTTCTTACCGCGGGGGAAAAAGAGGCACGGGCATGGACATTCCGCAAGGGAATGACCGCTCCACAGTGTGCCGGGGTAATCCATACCGATTTTGAAAAGAATTTCATTAAGGCAGAGGTGGTATCGTACGACGATCTGATTTCAACCGGGAGTATGGCAGCAGCTCGGGATGCTGGAAAATTAAGACTGGAGGGGAAGGAGTATATTTTTGCCGACGGGGATGTTGTCCTCTTCAAATGTAATGCTTGATTAAACCCTGTTCGGGTTGCCTGTACTCACTTCCTTTTATAACCTGATTGTTTGATGAAATTTGGACTCAAACGACATGCAACGCAAACTTGGTTATCTTCCACATTGGCTTTGCTTTTGCTTGTTTCCTGCGGGGAGGATGCAGAAATTCGCTCCTACACTGCCCCGAATCATTATGAGGGACCAGTGGTGGCGTGGAAGCTTCCCGAACAATGGGGAGAAAATCCGGGAATGAGTGGGATGATGGCCGGGTCATTTCATGTAAAAACCACAGATGGACCAAGGGGAAGAATTGGAGTAATGCCATTCAGGGAGTCCGTTGAAACCAAAAGCATAGTAAATATGTTTGCCCGTGAACTCGGGCATGCAGATTATAACAACTCAAGCCTGAAGGACTTGATAAAGCCAAAGAAACTTGCGGACCGCACATTTGACCTTGCAAGACTCGAAGATAAAACCGGAAAAGAAAATCCGCCACGGACTGCACTGCTTGCAATCTATCGCCAGGACGCACAAACCTGGCTTTTTCCATTTATTGCAGACCGTGATCTGATCAATGAACAACTGGACAATTTTTACAGTTTCCTTGAATCCACAACTTTGCGGGCGGGCAAGGAACCAGTCAGGGCAATTGCACCAAGCCTGCCAACTCCTCCGCCTTCCAGCACCGCCCATCAGCCAACATGGGAAGCTCCCGAGCACTGGGAACAAAAGCCATCCACTCAAATGAGAATAGGCAATTATGCAGTTACCAATGATGAGGGAGAGTCACTGGATTTTTCCATCACCTCCTTTCCCGGAGAGGTGGGTGGTATTCTTGCCAATGTAAACCGTTGGCTTGGGCAGGTTGGGATGGATAAAACGGACGAGTCCGGACTTTCCAGGTACCTCAGTGACCGGACAATAGATGAAAAACCCGCAAAACTGGTCTTAGCCGAGTCCGATGAGCAGGCACTCTACGCAGCCATTCTTTTCCATGAGGGAAGGTCGTGGTTTTTAAAACTCATGGGCGATGTAAACCTTGCCCGTTCTGAAAAGGAAAACTTCATCGGCCTGATCGATTCATTCTGCCTGGGCGATCATTGATTAAGGCACCGTAACATGACAGGAAAGAAAAAAAACCCATCCTCCCTTAGTCAGAGAAAAAAACAGTTCGCATGGTTGGTACCCCTGGCAGATTTGCGGCTTACCCTCACCTTACTCAGCCTGTCCATGGTTCTTGTATTCGTGGCAACACTGGAGCAAGTAAGGGTGGGAATTCGCGGAGCTCAGGCGGAGTTTTTTGAGTCAATGTATGGAATCTGGCATTACCCTGAGCAGTTCTGGGGAGGCGAATTTCTCAACCCCCTACCAATCCCGATTCCTGGGGGATATTTACTTGGCGGCTTACTAATATTAAACCTAATTGCCGCCTTTATTACCCGTTTTCAATGGACGGGAAAAAAAATGGGGATTCAATTGATTCACCTTGGAATCATCATGCTCTTAATTGGCCAGCTTGCCACCCAGGCAATGCAGGAAGAATCCAGAATGCAAATTGATAAGGGTGAATC
>JAYQBI010000175.1:0-2366 GCA_038137235.1 Opitutales bacterium
GCGGGTTTATTAGTCAGTTTATCAGCCGTCAATCAGGCAGCTGCTGAGGAGCCCACCTATGACTATCCGACCGAGGCTCGTCGGGTCCCATTGAAGAATGAGATCTTCTCTGCCCTGACCTTTGAACAGGCACGCAGGGGTGTTCCTGAAATCAAACTTCTCAGTAAGAAGGAGGAAAAGATCGAATACATTGGGGACAACAAGGACCTCATTGATCTGAACTTATGGCAGGAGTCCCCATCAAGGATCATTTTTCACGATGGCAAATACCACACCTGGATCATGCACCTCACATTCTATCGAAGTGTGGGCCGGAGTGAAAAAGCCAGAAATTACTACCTGAGCTCTGAAGACGGATACCGTTGGAAGGTGGAGGCGGAATGTCCACCCGGTGAACCTGGCAGCTACGATGATATCTGGAGGGAAGGGTTACAGGTCGTCGCCTTCGATGGCAAATTCTGGATGTTCTATGCCGGCAATGCCAGTGACGGTAAAAAATATGGTAATGACCAGCGCAACGGGGCCCGTAAGGGCGATCCCCGGCATGGTATCGGCCTGTTGGTTGCCGATCAACCGCAAGGGCCCTGGAGGAGAGCCACAGATGAACCCCTGTTTGTCCGGTCAGATGACCCGAATGCCTGGGATTACGACATGGTCAACAACCCCTACCCGGTTTATTTCAAGGGCAAATGGTTCATCTATTATAAATCCAGAAACACGCAAAATGGCGGTTCCTTACATACCCTGCAGGGCGTCGCTGTGGCGGAGTCCATCACCGGCCCCTATGTGAAATACGAGAACAACCCCATCTGTGACGGGCATGGTTCCTTTGTCTGGGCCTGGCGCGGAGGGATCACCATGCTTCCCTTCGGAGCTAATGGGAAAATTCACTGGTCACCCGACGGGCTCCATTGGCACAACGTGGATAATCCTGCAGCCAGGCGAATCAAGACCCCTGTCTTCAGTGGCTTTTATCTCCCCCATGATCCGCTTTCAGGCACTCCTGTCACCCGTGAGGAACCCGATGAGATCTGGGGTCTGGAAACCAGAAGGACCAGAAACGACAGCCCCAGGGACTGGAGCATCATCCGGGGAACGGCCACCTTCAATCCAGTAACCAAAAAGAAGAAAAAGTGATTCCGCAGGGGAAAGGGAATTAGAATTTAATTCGCAATGAAGACAACTCAAATAGCCCTCCTGGTCACAGCAGTATTCTCTGTCCCGTTTGGGCATGGACAACCAAATATCGGCAAACCCACCGATTCAAGGCCCAATATCATTTTGATCATGAGCGATGATATGGGTTATTCCGATATCGGTTGTTTTGGATCGGAAATTGATACACCCAATCTCGACCAACTGGGTAGGGGAGGGCTGCGTTTTACCCAGTTTAGCAATATGGCAAAGTGCAACCCTACCCGTTCGTCCATGCTGAATGGATTGATGGTGCCCGTTCCAATTGTTTCAAAAAAAGCGACGACTCATCCTTGGGCGGAAAATTCCATCCATATGGCTGAGCTTTTCAAGAAGTCGGGTTATTACACCGCCATGTCCGGAAAGGAACATTATGACCAGTGGGTGCCGAAACGCTGCTATGCATCCAACCGTATTTTTGATGACTATTTTTCCTACTGGGCAATCAATCCGTTTTTTGAGCGGGGGGATGGGAAGCCTTTCGAATACCCCTTTATTCTAAATGGCAAAGAAGTGGGCGTGGATCAGATGATTCCTCATCGCAAACCTTTCTTTAAAACCGATGTGGTTACGGACTATGCCCTTCGCTTTATGAGTAAAGCGGCTGAGCAAAATAAGCCATTCTTTCTCTACCTTCCTTACCATGCAGCTCATTATCCCTTGCAGGCACGCCCGGAGGATATCGCAAAATATCGCGGGAAATATAAAGAGCTCGGTTGGGAGAAGGTGCGCGAGCAGCGTTATAAAAAACAGCAGAAACTGGGCATCCTGCCGCCGGACGCATCCCTGCCTCCCTTAGATCTCGAATGGAACAAGCTGAGTGATAAGGAAAAGGATGAGCAGGACCTGCTGATGTCTGTATTTAGCGGATTGGTCTCCCGCATGGACGAAAATATCGGCCGGGTGATGGATCAACTTCGAGCCACGAACCGCTTGGAGAACACTTTGATTGTTTACCTTTCCGACAACGGATCGACCGAAACATTGACCTGCCCCAATCAGAAAAACCGCACCCCGCAACCTCCCGGTCCTCATGGTGGCGCCAGTTCCTACTCCTTTCTTGGTGAGGGCTGGGCAAAGGTGGGAAATACTCCCTTTCGTAAGTACAAAACATCCTCCTTTGCCGGTGGGGCGAGAACCCACGCGATCCTTTCCTTCCCTGCAATGGTTCA
>JAYQBI010000176.1:0-2330 GCA_038137235.1 Opitutales bacterium
CAACATTTAGACCAGCTTGCTCAAGGCATCCGGCAAACAAAAGAGCACTATCAAGACATGTCGCTTGCCTACTTTGATTTATGTCGTCTTGGAGTCTTATCTTTTGCCCAGATTTTGCAAATGATGCAGGTGGGTAAGTGTAAGTGATACCCTCGTCGTAGATTACAGACCAAAGATGAGCACCAATAGCGTAAGGTTTTTCTCTAGTTTTGGATCTATATCCATCGAGCTGAGATCCGTAATCAGTTGTTGCCAATGAATTGGCCGCCTTTTTGAGTAAATAATCTGTGTACTCACCGTTTGGGCACACAAAAGAGGCAAGAAGTTCAGGCATGTGAGATTCGCCACCCCATTGGTTTTTTGGAAGCATTCTCAATGGCTTTTTTAGAGTGGAAACTAATTTGCCTTTAGTTGTAACTTGAATTCTAAGGTTGTACTTTTTTTCTTCTACAAGCTCATCAAGATTAGAGATTGGAATTTCAACCCTTTGTTCATCAAGTTGGAGTGAATGTTTTGAGTGCAACTCATCGATGTTCCATAATACATCATTAAAATCTGCTGGATCAAAAGTGGCCTTTATCTCTATGGCGCGGAGTGCCGTTCTAGAATTATTTGTGATCTCCAAGAGATTGATCAGCGGGAAATGATTCTGGTTGAAAACATAAGAGTATACTTCGCTGTAACCGAGTTGGAGTTCGACTGCAGGAATCAATGAAAACCTAAACTCTTGGCTGAAGAATTCTCGATTACCTAAACTAGCTCGAAAAGTGCCTTTGGTTTCAATTCTCTCTGTATTGCTGTGTAGTGAATTGGAGATGGGTACAGACAAATCTGTAAGTTTAAAGGAGTGGGATTCACCGAACTGATCTGAAGGTATATTCCAGGTTTTATCTGTTAAGCCAGAGTGCTCAAATTCTGCACAAACAATCAAGCTTTCCTCCGATTTGGAGTCATTGAAGACCACGATTGAAGAAAAGATATCAATGTGATTTTGATCAAATTCAATTACGCAATCTTGAGTAACGGTCGGAGTTACTTTGAGGTTAGTAATTTCTTTTGTTATATGATCCGTCATAAACTAATGGGATTGTTTTTTTGCATAATCTTTAAGCCAATGCAAAAGTTAGTTTTGTAAATTTGATGGTGAAATTATTTATTTTATTTCAAGGCGTATTTCCAACACCTAAAAAAAGGCCCGCCTGTACAACCAGACGAACCTCTCTTAAGTAGTTCACAATTCAGAGACTTTTCTCATCAATCATAAATGCAATTTCCCAATTAGAATCAGGGTTTTGCTTAGATGAGCGATAGATGTAGTGGTATGTGTATCCTATTTTTAGACTTTCCTGAAAAAGCTCCCAGCCTTCAGAAGATTTGAGCATTAGCAAAACCGATTGACGGAGATGTTTTTTGTAGGCTCCCAATGATTTCCACGGATCAATTGAATATTCAATTTCATACAAGCAGGTAACCTCCTTGGTTTCATTGTTTTCCGAAATGTAGACCAGCTTGCAACCGTTTCCAAAGTCAATGTCTACCCGTTTGCCTTGGAGGTAGGGCAGAAGAGATGCTATACAGAATAAAACTAAGATGATTGATTTCATATTTTATTTATTGGTTGAATGAATGGGGCAGGGCCCGCCCGCAAAGGCAAGGCCCTCCCGTCGCGAACACACCCACGCCGGTTTAGTTAATACCCAGACATTGATCGAAAACCCCTGTTAGGATTCTGGTTCTTTCAGGAATAAGATGCGGCTTTGATTTCATGACCTCGGTGAATGAATTATGCAGAGACCAAGCCGTTCGTGGCATGAATTCAGGATGCCAAGGCTCTCGATACTCTTTCAAAACCCTGGGGATCGAAGAGGGCGGAAGAGCTTCCGCATCGACTGCACGAACCACCAGATCATGGGCTCGTTCATCAGAGATTTCTGTTTCACGGTAACGCAAGACCCGAAGGTCGTTTCTCTCCCATTCAGCAAAGACCTTCTCAAAACCTTCTGTGATTTTCTGATCAAGATCCTCGAATAGGCGGGAGGTGTGCTTGCGGTTTAGACAAATGTCATCGCCTGCAAACATTCCGTTTGAACACACAATTACCCGTATCCCTGCAATCAGTCCGGCGGCCAAAGATTTATCATGAGAATTTTTTATCCCAAGCATTCTTCGGTAGCCCAGGTTTCTTCGACTGCCCAGAGTGATCGTTCCAAGGAACCTGTCACCTCCATGGGAGAGTAGGCAATTGGTTTGATGAATTCTGTAGCCGTAATCCTGGATCCTGTTCTCGACCCGATTCATGAGTTCGTGATGGGGAAGGGGAGTCCAGCTCA
>JAYQBI010000177.1:0-2320 GCA_038137235.1 Opitutales bacterium
TGCTCCACTTTTTTCTGGGCGTTTTGAATCGACCAGTCAAGGGTGCCATGTTCCAACATTTCATCATCCCCAAACGATTTCTCCAACATCTTGGACAATGCACCCTGATTGGCGAACAGCCTCATCAGGTCATCCTCCAGGGAAACATAGAACCGGGAAGATCCAGGATCACCCTGACGGGCACACCGTCCACGCAACTGACGGTCAATCCGTCGGGACTCATGTCTCTCGGTACCAAGAACCAGCAACCCCCCAAGTTCCTTTACTCCTTCACCAAGTTTAATATCCGTTCCACGACCGGCCATATTTGTCGCAATAGTTACTGCACCCTGCTGACCAGCCTGGGCAACAATCTCAGCTTCCTTCTCATGGAATTTTGCATTGAGCACCGTATGGCGAATATTGGCCCGTTTTAGCATCCGGCTAAACACCTCGGAGGATTCCACGGAAGCAGTACCCACAAGAACGGGCTGTCCACGCTTATGAGCCTCAGTCAGATCTTCCAATACCTGATTATATTTCTGGCGACGACCCTTGAACATCAAATCATTAAGGTCTTTACGAATACATTTCCGGTGGGTGGGAATCACCATCACTCCAAGGCGGTAAATATCATGAAATTCACCCGCTTCTGTCTCTGCGGTACCTGTCATACCTGCGAGTTTTTCATACATTCTGAAATAATTTTGGATGGTGATGGTTGCGTAGGTCTTGGTTTCCTTCTCGATCTGGACTCCTTCCTTCGATTCCACGGCCTGATGCAATCCATTACTCCAGCGGCGGCCAGGCATGAGACGACCCGTGTTTTCATCCACGATCATCACCTTACCACCCTGCACCACATACTCCTTATCTTTTTCATAAAGAGCATAAGCACGAAGTAACTGGGAAATCGTATGAATACGCTCGCTCTTTACCTGAAACTCTATTTCCGCCTGCTCACGCTCTTTTCTTTTCTCCTCATCGGAAAGAGTCTTTTTACGATCAATTTCCACATAGGTGGTAGCAAGGTCAGGAATCACAAAACCTTCGGGATCACTGGGGCTGATAAGCCCACGACCAAGCTCGGTAAGATCTGCCTGCTGGTTTTTTTCATCGATTACATAATGAAGAGCTTCTTTCAAGTCATGGGCTCTGGTTTTATTGTAATCGGAATTCATTTCCAGGTCGAACTTCTCAAACCGTTTGCGGATTTGAGCATCTTCTAACATCCGCATAAACTGCCGGTGAGTGGGCATTCCACGCTTGACCTGATAAAGTTTGGAGGTCGCTTCATCCAAGGCATCCTCGTCTGACTCATCCGAAGTAAGCACTCGTTTAGCATCCTCAGCCAAGCGATTGCACTGGCGTACCTGAGCATCCACCAGTTTAGTCACCAAAGGCTTCATCTCATTAAAAGGCAAGGGATTATCCTCCCTCATGGGACCGGAAATAATCAACGGAGTACGGGCTTCATCTACCAGAATGGAATCTGCCTCGTCGATAATGCAAAAGAAATGATCTTTCTGAACCTGGTCTTCCCGGCTGGTCGCCATCCCATTATCGCGCAAATAATCAAATCCAAACTCGGACGCGGTGCCATAGGTTATATTCCTCGCATACATTTCACGCCGCTCAGCCGAGGGCATACTGTTTTGTATACATCCAACCGTAAGGCCCAAAAATTCGAACAGGGCACCCATCCAATGAGAGTCCCGCCGGGCGAGGTAATCATTTACCGTGACCAACTGACAATTTTGACCGGATAAAGCATTGAGATAAAGCGGACAAGTGGACACAAGAGTTTTTCCCTCACCAGTAGCCATCTCTGCGATATGCCGCTCATGCAGGGCCATGCCACCTATTAACTGCACATCGTAGTGAACCATTTGCCATTCGATCGGTTGGTCGCAGACATTAATGGTCTGACCGCAAAGACGGCGGGCACCATTTTTTACCACAGCGAAAGCTTCAGGTAAAAGATCGTCCAAAGTCGTCCCATCCTGGTAGCGTTGCATAAAAGATGTGGTTTTTGCCCGCAATTCATCGTCGCTCAGCGATTGCAGTTCCTTTTCGAGTTCGTTGATTTGGGCAACTACAGGTGCACACTTTTTGATAAATTTACGGTACTGCCTTCCTTTCAGGGACTGCATCACCGATTGGATGGGAGAAAATAAACTCATGGAAAGGAAGTTTGAAAAGTCGGTTCCCTAACGGGAAATTGCTTCACTAAAATAAGGAATGGTCCGGTCAAGTCCCTCCGATAACGAAACTTTGGGCTCCCAATCCAAAACTTTTTTGGCTAAAGAAATGTCAGGTTTGCGCTGGGTGGGATCATCGG
>JAYQBI010000178.1:0-2314 GCA_038137235.1 Opitutales bacterium
CCGATAAGAAAAGAAAAGCAAGAGAGCTTGCTGCATTTAATCAAATGTTACGCACACGCTACGAAAAAATGTAAGCCCTTGGCTTAATAAGTTTTTCCTCGTAAAAGATAAGTTCCCTTTTTAGCGTTTTAGGGATATGTCACAATTGTCAAAACGCAATGTGGTCAGTCTTCGAAGAGAGTGGCGTTTATTCGACAAAGATAATTCTTCGGCTGAAGCTTTTCTAGCACTTGCTTCTAGAATGATTGATGTTGGTGAGTTTTTGCTCGCTCATGATGTTGCTAAGGATGGCTTAAAACTTTTTAAGAACCATAAAATCTTATCTCAAAAAGCAGCGCATGCACTTTGCAAAGCAGGTTCTCCTCTACTCGCCACTCAACTTTTAGAAGACTTAGTCTCTTCAGGAGTTAGAGATGTGGAGACGCAAAGTCTTTTGGCTAGTGCATACAAAGATCTATGTGAGAAAACTACGGACGGATCTAAAAAGAAGCATTATGCCGATCTCGCTATTGCTCGCTACGAACAAGGATACTTCAGTGGCGATTCCATGATGCAAAAAGACCAAGAATCTTCTGATAATTTATACTATCCATGTATAAACATAGCTTTCATGTATTTTGTATGCATGAAATACGAAAAGGCTAGAGAGTATGCGGATACTGCTAGAAAATTGTGTCAGGAAATCATCGATGCTGGTAATTCAAACTATTGGGTTCAAGCGACTATTGCCGAAGCTTATCTTTTGTTGGGAAACCTTGAAAATTCATTGGAGTCTTACAGACAAGCCGTGCAATTGGCTGATGCAAAGCCTTCTTATGTTGCCTCTACTCGGAACCAGGCACTACAAATCAGTTACCTGTATCAAGATGAAACGATAAAAGACCGGATTGCTGATGCTTTTCCAACTCTTGGCATTGTGGCTTGCTCTGGTCATCTCATTGATAATCCGGGTAAAAGAAGAAGATTTCCTCAGGAGGCTGAGGAAATAGTGCGTCGTAAAATTGATGAGCGTCTTGATAAGATGGGATCAACTTGTGGATACAGTTCAGCTGGTTGTGGTACAGATTTAATTTTCTTGGAAGCTCTGCAGGAAAGAGGGGGAGAAACTCATATTTTCCTTCCGTTTGCAAAGGAACAGTTCATTGAGACAAGCGTTCATCGAGAAGGAACCGATTGGACCGCTCGATTCGAGAAGGCTCTTGATCATGCTACTTCCGTTCACTACGTCACTAGCGAGGGTTATTACAATGACGATACCCTCTTCTCTTTTTGTAACGATGTTATGCTTGGTTTTGCGGCAATGCGTGGGCGTGGTTTGAATGAAGATCCAAACCTACTCCTCTTTTGGGATGGTAACCCTGGAGAAACAGGTGGCACAGGCGAAATTGCAAACTCATGGAGATCAACCTTCAACGAGCCTGAAGTTATTAACGCCAATGAAGTTTTAGAAGTATTAGATGCTCAAGGTTCTTCACCTCTGCCAAAAGGCGATACAAAGCCAATATTTAAGCAGAGCTTCGGAGAGTCAAGTATGGCAATGCGTTCCGTTAAAACCATGCTTTTTGCTGATGTTGCGGCCTTTACCAAAGTAGATGAAGACAAAACAACTCAGTTCGTAGAGGTATTTCATGGAAATGTTTCCCGAATGATGGATGAATTAAATTGTAAACCTGCCTTCTTGAATAGTTGGGGAGACAGTTTTTTTGCAGTTTTCGACGAGTTAAGCGATGCCCTAAAGCTCTCCATGGCAATCCGTGAATTCTTTTCCTCTGGTAAATGGGATGAATTATCTTCTGACGGCAAATTAGATGTTCGTATTTCCATGCACGCTGGTCCTGTTTATGAGGAGTTTGACCCCATTCTTAAAAAGCGAAATTTCTTTGGGCGCCATGTTAACCAAGCTGCTCGTATTGAGCCGATTGTTCTTCCTGGTTCAGTTTTTGTTTCAGAAACGGTGGCTGCTCTGATTTCGTACAGGTACCAAGAATTTGATTTTGAATACGCTGGCAATCTTGAATTGGCTAAGGACTTTGGTGCCTATCCTGTCTATATTCTTCAGCGAAAAGGATATTAATTGATTTTGATTCTCGCTTGATGGTTACACATGTTACATCTGATGTCCCGGCTCCTTTTGAGCCTTATTCTGGAGATGGACCAAGTATATTTGTAAGTTATGCACATGCGGACAAAATTGTAGTTTTTGATGCTATTAGGCAACTTCATCAAAAAGGCGCCAACATTTGGTATGATGAAGGCATTCAGGCAGCTGGCGAATGGGTAGAGGAAATTGCCCACGCGATTAAAGATTCAGTCT
>JAYQBI010000179.1:0-2264 GCA_038137235.1 Opitutales bacterium
CCACTTCCTCGGCTACCTGAACAACCTGCTCAGGTGTGCAAAATCCAATCACATCTGCAAGTCTCGGAAATGTAGCTGTTTTCCCGTGAGTCATACCAAGACCACCGCCCACGAGGACATTGTATCCCACCACTTTGTTTCCCTCAGGGATACCAACGAAGCCAAGACAGTTGGAATATACATCCACATCATTTCTGGGAGGCAATGCAACTGCGATTTTAAATTTGCGGGGAAGATAGGTCTTTCCGTAAATCGGCTCTACCTCTTCCTCTCCAATCGTACCAGCTTTTTCTCCATCAAGCCAGATTTCCGCATAGGCAGATGTTCTGGGAGTAAGGTGATCATGAATTTGCTGGGCAACCTCCAAGGCCTGACCGTGAAGCTCAGATTCGAAAGGATTAGCAGGACTCATTACATTGCGGTTCACATCCCCACAGGCGGCAAGGGTATCAAGCAAAGTATCGTTGATCTCCTTCATGGTCTGCTTGAGGTTGCACTTCAAAATACCATATAACTGAAAGGCCTGCCGGGTGGTTAATTTGAGCGAACCTTCACCAAATTTATCTGCCAACTTATCGATCCCGATCCACTGCTCCGGTGTACACACTCCGCCTGGTACCCGCACACGTATCATAAAAGAGAATGCTTTTTCTTTTTTTTCCTTAATCAGTGCCGCCCGCTTGTCGCGGTCATCTTGCATGTAAGTTCCGTGAAACTTGGTTAACTGAGCATCATCTGCGGAGATTGCTCCAGTAGAATTATCTGCAAGCCCTTCCAGAATGGTACCTCTAAGAAAGTTGCTACGCTCCTTGAGACCTTCGTTTGCGGCTAATTTTTTGGGATTGTTTGGGTCTGAAATCATGATCTATGGGTACTTATTAAATAATTTAGAAATAGTTGCAAGAAAGGCATTAGAAAAAAGGCATTCTTTATGAAGCCGTGGTTTCTATGGTCAACCCGGGCTTGAAATTAAGGTCACCATCATTGTTTGACCAAAGGCCATCAGAATCGAGAGTTGCAGCATGTGCAATCATTGCTGCGTTGTCCCCACTGTGTTTTTTTTCTGCCGCCAAAAAAATGATTTTATTCTGCAGGCAAACTTCCTTCATCCGGTTGCGTAAAATTTGATTATTGGCCACACCACCAGAAAGACCAAAACTCCGGTATTTTTTATTTTTTAAAAAAGAGACACTTTTCTTAACAAGCTGATCGATAGCTGCTTCCTGGTAGGATGCACAAAGATCTGCATGCCTTTGACCGGTTTCTGCTGGGGTCATTTTTTGCAGTGTGTATAGCAAACTGGTCTTTAGCCCGGAAAAACTAAAGTCGTTGGCATTTTTAGATTGAAACGCCCTGGGGAAAGAAAACGCCATTGGGTTCCCATGCTGTGCACGCCGCTCCAATTCAGCCCCCCCTGGATATGGGATGCCCAGAAGTTTTGCCCCTTTGTCCAATGCCTCTCCGGCAGCGTCATCCCTCGTTCTTCCAATAACCTGGAAAGCCGCATTTTCACTAATTTCAAACAATAGAGTATTTCCACCTGAGACTAATAATCCAAGATGGGGAAGAAGTTCATGAAATTTCAATCCTTTATCTGCAATATTCATAAATGTGGAAAAGGCATGTGCTCGCAGATGATTAACTCCTACCACCTTAACCCCCCACAAACTTCCAAGCGTTTTCCCCAGGCTAAGTCCCACTCCCAAGCATCCTATTAAACCTGGACCACAAGTCACCGCGATCTCAGTCACTAATTGGGATAAATCTTTCCCCTTTGACGCCAGATCAAGTAATGGAAAAAAGTTTTGTAAATGCTGACGTACGGCAAGGTCAGGAACAACCCCGCCATACTCTGCATGCTTGGCAATTTGAGAATGCACCCATTCCCCCTCCAACCCTTTTTCCCGGTCGTACAATGCAAGGGCTGACTCATCACAGGAGCTCTCGATTCCGAGTATCATCACTTTCCTGTATTATTGGATAAGAAAACAGAATTCACTTCACTTATCTACCACCCTTATCCGTCTCTTTATGAAAGCCGGACCCTGAAGAACTTACTACTGACATCATGCTTTTAAATCAGAATTATTTGGGTTTGTGAAGGAGTAGGTTTTAAAAGTAAGCACTTGAATAATACCCATATTAATCTACAGAAAATGCATGTCCTTGCCAACGCCAAAGGCTCCTACAAACACGATCGAAGCATTTAAAAATGCACTGGGAAATAGCAGTTTTTTAACTTTCGATGCTTTTGTAGATTGGGC
>JAYQBI010000180.1:0-2260 GCA_038137235.1 Opitutales bacterium
CCCCAAGCACGATGCCATGAAGAATCGACCCGTCCCGTGTATTGACTCGGTCAGCAAAGAGTTGGCTTGCAAAAAAAACCGTAAGGATGAGATTGATCCACCGCATCTGAGAAATCAGCCCGGAGGCCACCCAAGCTGCCTACCGGCAAGAAGGTGAACATGCAAGTGAGGTACGGTTTCTCCGCCTTCCTCACCGTTGTTGATCACGACGCGAAATCCCTGAGACAATCCTTCCTGCTCGGCCACCTTTCCCGCGGTGAGGAGCAAATGCCCGAGTACGGACTGGTCATCCGGAGTGGCCTCACCCACGCGTGGAATGAGTTTTTTGGGAATGATGAGCAAATGAACAGGCGCCTGGGGAGCAACATCGCGGATGACGATGCATTGCTCGTCCTCATGAACCTTGTCTGCGGGGATTTCCCCGGCAATGATTTTTTCAAAGATGGTACTCATGATAAAAAAAGAAGTTACTGGGATGACCAGATCCGTAGGGAGGATAGATAAAAATCCTCAAAGGCAGCTTCATCCTTGAGGTTTACCTCAAGCAAGCCGATGTTTTTTTCGAGAGCTTGAATGACGCGGGCTAATTTTCCGGCAATCTTACGGGAATTTTCAGCGGTCATGCATTCGATCGCGATTGCACGGGTGGCCTCAGAAAGTTGACGAAGGAGGTTGGCCCGTGTGCCCTTGCGGAGACCGGTTTCAAAAGCGTCCCGCTCCTTATCATCAAGGGTGGACAATTTTTCCTTGGCTGCCTTGAACTCATCATCCGCCTGTTTTTTGATCATTGATAAAAGAGTGGCAGTCAATCCATAGGCGGCGAACACTGGGCTGACACGATCCTGTTTTAAAGACTCCCTGTCCAGTAGCCCAAGAATCCATGAGCGGTAATTTTTCACCCAGTTTTCCCAGTCTTCACTAGTTTCGGCTAATCCATCCGTCTGCAGGCGGGCTTGCAGGCAACGGCTGCGAATGGTGGCGAGCAGGCTGTATGGACGGGTGGTTAAAAGAAGCAGGTAAGTGCCAAGGGGTGGTTCTTCCAAAGTTTTGAGGAATGCATTGGCGGCTTCCTTACGCATGCGGTCTGCCTCGTGAATGATTGCCACCTTGGCCCCGCCCTGGTTGGAGGTGCGGTTGAGGTTAGCTATTAAGGCACGGGTCTTTTCAACGGTGATGATGCGGGCTTTTCCAGAGGGGCGAAGATGAAAAAGATCAGGATGATCCTCATTTTCTTCTGCCATTCCCAAAATTTCACGGGTAAGTCCAAGGGCAGCATTCCCGGTAATAGAGATAGAATTTCCAATCAGGAGGACAGCATGGTGCAGTTTGCCTTCGGAAAATCGATGCTTGAGTGATTCGGTGGGGTTTAGTGAGGTGGATGACATGCCGCCGGAACCAGGCAGGGAAATTTAGTCCTGAGCAAAAAAACGGGCGTGGATTTCATTCCAGACATCAAGCTCGATGTCATCCGCATCCCCGGTGCCATCGACCACAAAGAAGCGATCAGGCAGGCTACGGGCAAGGGCGAGGTAGCCCTCACGGACTTTTCCATAGAACTCGATATTTTCCTGTTCCATACGGTCAGGCATGTCGGATACGCGGTGCTTAATCCGTTCAAAGCCGACTTCAGGTGGAATGTCCAGTACCACGGTAAGGTCGGGAACGATTTCTCCGACCGCAAATTGATTGATCATCGTAACGGGATCGTCTGCAATCTGGCGGGCTACTCCCTGGTAAACCGTGGTGGAATCAAGAAAGCGGTCGCAAAGTACAATCTTTCCATCATCCACCGCAGGGATGATCACTTCACGCACGAGTTGAGCACGACTGGCAGCAAATAGCAGAAGTTCAGTTTCCGGGAAAATGCTCTTGGATGAATCCGCGTGCATAAGCAAGTGGCGGATGTCTTCACCAATGATGGTGCCTCCGGGCTCGCGGGTAACCACCACATCGCGGTGGTCAATATCTTCGAGGCGGTCGGCAATGCGGCGGATCTGTGTGGATTTGCCACAACCTTCCGAACCTTCAAAGGAAATGAGAATGCCTTTTTCGTAGCTCATAAATTTGGATTAGCTGATTGTTTGAGTAGTTCAACAACTTGGGAAGTGGATGGACTTTGTGCAGTCCGCACATAGTGTCCGGATGTACAGGTGGCAAGTGCGAGTGATGCGGTCGGGGAAAATCCGCTGAGACGGGCACTGCAGAACCCAGCATTGAAATGATCGCCCGCACCGGTGGTAATTTTAGGATCCTCACAATA
>JAYQBI010000181.1:0-2240 GCA_038137235.1 Opitutales bacterium
CTATCGAAGAATTAGAATCCCCATTAAGCCGATCTGGTTTCACCATTGAATCATCTGATGTTTTTTGGGGGTTACGAGAGTTTATTTCCAAAGCTGAATCACTCTTTTCAATGGCATGATCATTATGCAAAGCTTTGTCATCAACTTCCAGATCGCCACCTATATTGAGCAAGCTTTTGCCTTCTGAAACAACAGAAGTAGTTTTAAAATTTATTTTAGGTTCGTTTTCTAGATCAGTCGATTGATGAGAGGCTTCAGCCTGCTTTGATCGTTCCGTCGAATTGTTTTCAATTTTAAAACTATGGTAAGGAGGTTCAGCGATTGAGGATTCAAAAAAGCCAGTCATCGGATTTGGCCGAACATTCAATCTAACATATTCAACTATTCCGATATTAGGATCAAATTTTTCAGTCGAAATTTCCCCATGAGTATCCAGCCAAAAGGACACACCCAAGGATACAATGATTGTTACTAGTAAGCGCAATTGAAGGCTAAACTTTGATTAAAAAAGGAATTCCTAAAGTAGTATGACTTTTAATTTCCGATTTTACCAATCGAGACATTAGTTCCAAAATTGTCAAAGCTAGCTCTGTCCATGATAAGATTAGAAGAGTAGCGAATGTTATCAACGAAGTTAACTCTTCCCAAAATACTACTATTGAAATTCGGATATTTCCCATCAATCGCTCCATACTGAGAATTCAGCTTAACCATGGAACCGTTAGGGAAATTAAGGTTGTACAGGTTAATCGTCATGGCTTCCATGGTAATTTGTTTTATTTGTTCTGAAAATCTTAAATTATCAACTGCGAGCTCGTTGTAGGCGAGCAGGTGCACAAAATCAGAACCATTACCACTCGTAGCCATTTCTACATTTTGGATCACTAAAGTATCCAAGGAACGGGCGGATAATTCATCGTCCGCATAGAGATCTACATCAATGACCTCCATAGATTCAAATGATCCGAAACCGAGAGATTCACCAAAAAACTGGATAGATGATCCCGGTTCAAAGTTGATCCCACCAGCAGAAAGCAAAATTAGTTCGTTCCTTACCTGATTCTGACCATAATCAAAAATAATGTCACCAGTTAGAGAGATACTTTCTGATGAAGCGACCATAAGATTTTCAAAAGACAGAAGGGAAAGATCATACTGACCTGCACCAAAGCTAATTCTTCTACCACCTAAAACCCCTGTAGAATCAAAAGTTTCAGAACCCAAGTTATTCTGCTCACCATCATCTCCCTGATCTTGTGAGATAGCATCATCCAAGGAGTCATAGATTTCTTGATCCGAAGGAAAATAATCAGAAGGATTTTCCTCCAGTGCACTCAGTGCATCATAGGCGTCTAAAATCTCAGAAAAGAAAGAGCTGGCGAAAGCAATCTCTGTAGAAAAAACCAATTCAGGATTAATGGAATCAATGAAATCGTGATCTTTGAGAAAAGAAAGTGTTTTGAAATTCACCGAATTCTCATTGACTCCTTCATCCGAAGGGGGAGATGTTGACGGTCCATCACTATCTGGTCCGGCATTTAAGTCTTGGACCACCTGATAAAGTTCATCCTTACTTAAGCCAATAGTTTGTAACTCAGACGCAACAGATGAGGGGATATTTAATACAGACACAGGACCGTCATATAACAGGACCAAAAATTCAATATCTTTTTGGGCTAAGTCTAAATATCCAGAGTCCTTGGAATAGAGATCAAAAGCAAAATCGAGAGGAATCACATTGGTTTGATCAGTTAAGGAGGTAAATTCTTTAAGCTGTTCTAAATGATCCAAGCTAGCAAAGAGGATAGCAATTCGTTCTTCATCGTAAACCCTAGTAGGAATACCACTTTCATCGGTTTCATCTCGAGAGAATCTATTTATAGTTTCAGTTAAGTAGACACGCTCGATTGCGAAAGTATCAATGGCAGATGCTAACGGAATTTCGTATTGCCGACTTAAATCGGTAAAATCCTTGAGGCTTTCAAAATCATTTAAATTCTCAAATATCACCGAAACTCTGCTCTGATCATAAACTATGATTTCCAAACCTTGATCATCGGTGGTTACATCCCTGAAATGATTTATCAAATCGAGAAGAAAATCTTTTTGGTCAGAATACACATCTAGAGCAAAACCGACTGGCACATCATGCTGTTCCGCGAGTGCTTTATAACTAAGCAGACTATCTAAATCGTTAATCTCAGCAAAGAAGATCTCCAATCGTGCATCGTCACGAACTA
>JAYQBI010000182.1:0-2206 GCA_038137235.1 Opitutales bacterium
CCTACTTGTGAAGCTTGAACGCCCGCACGATCCAGCATCCCAAGATATAAGTTAGTCATTGGTACTCCTTGAAAATCAACATGGCGACCTGTGGTAAGCCCATGGGAAGAGCCGCCCGCAAGAAGAACAGGAAGGTCAGAATGTCTATGTCGGTTGCCATCACTGATACCACCTCCAAAGACAATCATACAGTGGTCAAGTAACCGACTGCCATCTATCTCTTGGGTGGTCGAAAGTTTATCAATGAAATATGCAAATTGCTCAGAATAGAAGTGGTCAATCTTCGCGAGCTTTTTTATTTTTTCGGGATCATTCTTGTGATGAGAAAGAGAGTGGTGACCTTCAGGCACTCCGATATCTCGAAAACTACGATTGCTTCCATCATGAGCCAGCAAGAAAGAACTGATTCGGGTAGAATCGCTTTGGAATGCAAGAACCATCATATCAAACATGAGCCGTAAATGTGCACGGTAATTCTCAGGTATGCCTACAGGGGATTTAAGATCTGGTAATTTTTCCCAATTTTTTTCTTCTCTCTCTATCCTCTTCTCTAGTTCACGAACGCTGGTGAAGTACTCGCTTAGCTTTTCCTGATCTAACTTACCTAGTCGTTTATTAAAATTACTGGCTCCTTGTAGAGCAAAATCAAGAATGCTTTTGTTGAGTGCTCTTCTTTCTAGCTGCCCCTTTCGGTCCCTAGGCGAAGAAGCGTTACCAAAAAGTCGTTCAAAAACCAATCTTGGATTCGATTCCGGAACCATAGGCATGGACTCTGTTTTCCAAGAAAGATTATATTGATAGGCACAACTATATCCAGAATCACATTTTCCTGATCTTCTTACCCCATCACAACTCAGTTCCAAAGATCTAAGTTTAGTTCTATCTCCAATTGCATCAGCCGCAATTTGGTCCACTGATACTCCTACTTTGATATCTTTGCCCGCAGTCTTTCTGGCCTGGCAACCAGTTAAGAATGTGGCATTGGCACGAGCATGATCTCCACCACCATCACCATTTGCATACGCTTTGGTATGATTCAAACCACTGATTACCTGAAAATCTGCAGTATGATCTTGGAGAGGCTTCAGACTATTTGGCAAAGATTTTAATGGTCCCGCTTCCAAGGGTCGCCATTCATCCATTATTACACCATTGGGTATGTAGGTGAAACCCATCCGTAATGGGATGCCGGAAACTCCCCCCACTGCGAATGATTCCAGATAGGGAATAGCCAGCGAAACTCCCAAACCACGCAGGATTGATCTTCGAGTAATTTTGGATGAAATCATATCAAACTTATAGAGAAAACCTACTAATTTAGGACCAATTAATCAAATCCTGTTATCGAGAATACTGAAAAGGTTTGCTTTGAATTACTTTGAATACGAGATCTGCTAGTTTGATTGGGCCACTTTCTCCAATCTTGATAACCTCATCCACAGCGACTCGATCTTTAAAAGTAAGCCCGCGACCCAAACCATACACAAATAATTTTTGAGTAAGACAACGATAGATCGCTTTACTTTTATTAATTTTTAAGAAGTTTTGTAGTTCACGAACTCCGTTGAATTTTTCTCCAGAACTTAGTTTTCCTGATACATCTAGTGATTTTCCATCTTCCTCGTCTCGCCATTTGCCCACAGCATCAAAATTATCCATTGCATAGCCCAAATTGTCCATACTGGCATGGCAAGAATAACAGGTTGGGTTTTTCGAATGCATCGCCATTTGCTCCCTAAAACTAATGGGTTGATCATTTTCATTATGAGTTTCTTCAAGCTCAGTTACACCAGGAGGAGGATCCCTTGGCGGAGCAGCCAACAAATTGTCCAAAACCCACTTTCCTCTTTTGACAGGCGATGTTCTGGTAGGATTAGATGTAATCGTCAAAATGGAACCATGGGTCAGCAAGCCTCCCCGCTTCTTCAAATCTTCACCTTTAAAAACCACTTTTTGAAAATTCTTATCAAAACTTCCATCTATCCCGTAATAATCAGCAAGTTCGCGATTGATCATTGAGAAATCTGCCCCCAATAAAAGCTCCAGTGGTAAATTTTCGGTAAGTAAGTATTTGAAAAAATTTTCAGTTTCTAAAATCATAGATTGACTGACTTCTTTTGTGAAAGAGGGAAACTGCTCTGGATTAGGGCTAGCCAAATTCAAATCTCTTAGCTGCAACCATTGTCCACAAAAGTTAGCTATAAAT
>JAYQBI010000183.1:0-2203 GCA_038137235.1 Opitutales bacterium
CTATATCTTTGATCCCATTTTCGAAGTCTGTCATTGAACCAGTACCAGTAGATGGATTGAAAGTAAAAGTATCCTCACCTTCCTTCAAAGTAATTGTCCATGAATTATCAGGATTTACTACTAAGTCGTAGTCGTCGTTGACGACCGGAATTGTGCCTTCGTCAGGATCTTGGAACTTGGAATAAACTTTGCCGTTGGCAAACACTAGTGTTTCCGTGATTTCGGAATTTGTTGCGTGAACAAGTTTAAGAGTGGTGCCATTCAATGAATCTTCGTCTGTGGAAGAGGTAACGGAAGGATCAGAAGCATAAAATAAAATTGAAAGAGAATCATTTTCTCCACCTTCAAATCTGTAGTGTTTTACATCACTTGCACCGAAACTCGGGAGCGTGGGGGCGTTAGGCTTGCTCGTTTGCTGTTTAACCGTTTCGATGATTTGTTCAACAGCTTGAGAATTATCTGATATCAATGATTCTGATACTCGGGAGGAGGATTGGACTTTAGCAAGAGCCTTTTCGGATTTTTGTTCCCTTTCATCACCAGTGGGATCTTCATACTCGACTTCATAATCCTCATTACCAGAATCTTCGACACGACCAGCAACTGCTTGAGCTTTTGCCGATGCTTGCTTAATGGTGGCAAGAGGTACCTTGGCGGCGATCACAGCTGCGAAGCGATTCTTAGTGGAAATCTTTTGGGCTGCGATCGGACTGATCGGTCTGGGGATGGTACCACCTTTGCCGGCATCCAATCCATTTCCTCCGTTTACGAGAAGTGGTTTCCCTGAACCTTTGGGTAAAAAAGATACTGTGGATTCTGCTACATCTAATTGAATGCCTTTGCCCGGGATAGCTCCAAGTTGGAATTCGGTGCCCTTTACCCGAATAACACCTTCGCTGGTTTTAATATTAAAAATTGAAAGGTCATTTAATTTTTTGGTTTGTACGACTATGGAGCCATCTCGCAACGAAAGGGAAAGATGACTTTCGCTGGGCTCACTCTTCATCGACTCATAATTTACATTGCCTGCTTCAAAAGGTTTTTGAGAAAAAATGCTAATTTGAATGGTGGTTTTCTCGTTAAGGGTGGCTACAGTTCCGTTGGAGAAAAGAAGGACTGACTCAGCGAAGGCACCAGTTTTGATAGTGAATCCCTCGGTCAATACAGAGCCTCGTTTAACCAGGCCAGGAACCTTTTTCCCGTCTGGAGCTATTGCTTCTACAAGACCGCTCGCATTTAGCACAATAGCTGCCCCAGATTCAGCGGGCTGAGCGAACAACGACCCGCAAAATAAAGTTGTTAACAGGAAGATGGAAACGATTTGGGGCTTCATAAATTTTGTATGAGATTTTATTCTGAAAACACAGTGGCTGCTCTGTTCCAATCAACAATTTCCCAAAAAGCATTCACATAATCGGGCCTGCGGTTTTGATAGTTTAGATAATAAGCGTGTTCCCAGACATCTAATCCGAGAATTGGTGTGCCTGTGGATTCTGCAACACCTTCCATAAGTGGACTATCCTGATTGGGTGTTGATGTAACTGCAAGCTTACCGCCTGCGTCTTTGATCAACCAAGCCCAGCCAGAGCCAAATCGGTTAAGGGCGGCCTGACCGAACTGCGATTTTAGCGAGTCAAGATCACCAAAGGAATCATTGATTGCCTCGAGCAGACTGCCAGTGGGCGAGCCACCTCCAGAGGGAGAAAGTGATTTCCAAAAGAAAGAATGGTTTGCATGACCACCCCCATTGTTGCGTACGGCACCCTGAATATCTGCAGGTAAAGAAGAGATGTCTTTGATAAGGTCTTCAACAGGCAGGCTGAGGAGATTGTCATGGTTGGCCAAGGCTCCATTCAATTTGTCGATGTATGTCTGATGATGCTTGCCGTGGTGAATTTCCATGGTGCGAGCATCAATATGGGGCTCGAGAGCGTTTGGAGTGTAAGGCAGTTCAGGCAGTTTGTGTGACATAATGTAATATAATCAAAAAGTTTAATTTATTCAAAGATGAAGAGGGATTATCGTCAAGAGGAGACTTTGTTCCTTTGTAGCTTAAAAAAAGCCTGAATCAGAGCTTCACAAGTTTCACCGAGTGGGCCAATGGTTACTTCTGGATGGTGATTGGAATCCGGCAATTTGTGCAGAGAGGCAGCTCCCCCTAAACATCCCATTTTGGGGTCTGGGAGGGCGTAGCAAACTCTTT
>JAYQBI010000184.1:0-2190 GCA_038137235.1 Opitutales bacterium
ATGGGAAAGCAGCCAGCCATTAGCCAGACCGACTAAAGTGAGTACAATAAATCCAGTAATTAAAAAAGATTGAAAATTTCCATTGGAGAGAGGGAACCACAGGGAGTGATGGATGAAGTTAATCGCATGATGAAAGAGAACAGCCACTCCAGAACCAACAACTCCAATCAGAAGAATGGGTGGGATTGATTTAGGAACAAATTTCGACAGCTTGGTCATAGGTGGGCTCTTGTCAGAGAAATGCTACAATTACGCTTTGTATGCAAGCGATAGTAAAGCCTGCGAAGTAAATTTGACCGAACTGCTTGACAATTTATATATCGTAATATATCGATATATAAATGTACCTAAAGCAAATCTATGATGCCGGATTGGCTCAGTATGCCTATCTGATTGGTTGTCAAAAAACGGGCGAGGCGATCCTCATCGATCCTCTGCGTGACCTTGATCAATATTTAGAAATAGCACATTCCAATGGTTTGAAAATAACTGCCGTTGCCGAAACCCACATTCATGCCGATTTTATCAGCGGTGCCCAGGCACTGTCTCAGTATGATTCTAACATTCTTCTCTATCTGTCTGAAGAAGGTGGGGATTTCTGGCGAAGTCAATGGGCTCTCGATTTGTCTTCTTATCGTCCAGTCAAGGACGGAAGTGTGATCAAGGTAGGAAACTTGAGCTTGAAGGCTATTCATACACCGGGTCATACTCCGGAGCATATCGTCTTTCTTTTAAGTGATCTGGGCCGAGGTGCGGACGGACCTATGGCCTTGTTGAGTGGCGACTTTCTATTTGTTGGTGATGTTGGGAGGCCGGATCTTTTAGAACAGGCGGCAGGAATTGACGGCTCCCAGGAGGCTGGAGCGAGAGACCTTTTTCATAGTCTTCAAAAATTGTCCCACTTGCCCGAATACCTTCAGGTGCTTCCCGGTCATGGAGCGGGGAGTTCCTGCGGAAAAGCATTGGGAGCGGTCCCCTCAAGCACTCTGGGGTATGAATTCCGGTTTAATGAAGCACTGAAGCTTGCTTTGCAGGAAGATGAGGAATCATTTGTATCCTTTATTCTGGATGGTCAGCCCGAACCTCCTTCCTACTTTGCGAGGATGAAAACAATAAACCGTGAGGGCACCACGAACAATCAGGTGGAAAATACTCTTCCTATGCTCACTCTCAACGAAGTGGAAAAAGGAATTGATGAGCAGGGTTGGGTCCTTGTTGATAACCGCCCGCTTGAAGTTTTCATCAATAACCATATTCGAGGCAGTCAGTTTATTTCCGATGAACACTTCTCCGATTTTGCCGGCAGCTTTCTTGAGCCGGAGGAAAAGTTGGTTCTTATTGCAGAAGACGAGCAGCGTGCTCGTGAGCTTATTCTTTCCCTCAGAAGAATTGGCATGGATCATGTCATCGGCTTTATTGATCCTCAATCTATGGGTGAGTTGCCGGATTCTTTGAAGGGATCGATTCAAACTAGGCAAGCATCTGCCTTGGAAGAGCACGTGTTGAAGGATAATCAAGTGATCCTGGATGTTAGAAAAGCGGCCGAGCGGGAAGGGTTTAACTATCAGTCGAGCATTCATTTTCCTCATGCCCGATCGATTCCTGACCTGAAAAAAGTACCCGAAGCCTCGATTGTAACTCATTGTCAGTCAGGCCTTCGGGCGGGGGGCGTAGCTTCTTTTCTGTTACGTAAAGGTTGGCAGGATGTTCAATGTGCACTTGGCTCCCCCCTGCCAATGGCAAGTGCAGTTACTGCTTAATCGATGAATAAAACAAGGAAAAAAACTGTAATCCCCGATCCCGAATCTCTTGCATTTGCCGCCGAGTGTTTACGTGCATTAGCTCATCCCGTTCGTTTAAAAATCCTCTTTCTTTTAGAATCGAACCGGTTGACCGTGGGGGAACTTGCAAAGGAGTGTGACATTTTAAGCCATGTAGCCTCCGAGCACCTTCGACTGATGCAACGTTGTGGTATGCTTTCCGTGGAAAAGGAGGGGCAAAAAACCTACTATCAAATTTGTGAAACGCATGTGCATGCCATTCTTGATTGCATGCGTACGAAGTTCACCGAAAACGAAACTTCCAACCGATAAGTGTAAATTACTATGAAAAACAAAACTGTAAAGGAGTCCTATGATCAACGCCAAGCCAATCGATCCATTCCTTTCATCGATGTGCGCACACCAGCGG
>JAYQBI010000185.1:0-2182 GCA_038137235.1 Opitutales bacterium
ACTGAAGCCACATCATCACCACACAGTTCAGCGGGGCGATGGATAATAGTTAATCCTTTTTCTTGCATACAAGTGTAACCAATCAGTTCACTATCAGTTGAAAGAACCACTTCATCAAAAATTCCAGAATCGAGTAACTTCCTTACGGCTCTCAGGACAAGAGGGACACCTTTGTAAGGAAGTAAGTTTTTGTAGGTGAGTCTCTTGCTGTTTTGACGAGCGATGACTGAAGCTATTATTTTCAAGTGTTTATAATAAGAACTAGGGTTAATATATCGAATGGAGCAAGTAATTAGCATCCACATATTTATTACATAAAACCATCTTATCTTTTACATGAGATGGCAAATCAGTTAATTGCATAGGTTATTGATCGAATGCCAGAATTGATTCCAACAATCCTCCTTACTTCCCTTTCAGGCAAGAAAGCACTGTATGACACCGTCCTAAAGCAAGCCAAGATGTTTCATCCGCTAGCTCGCGTAATAGGTGCAGATTGTAATGCTAATTGTTCCGCATCCCACCAAATTCAACAATTTAGAGTAATGCCTTCACTTGATTTGTTAGGCAAAAGCGAACTACTCACTTATCTTGCAAGGCTAAATGTAACACATGTACTCCCTACCAGAGACGGCGAACTTAAATATTGGGCTCAAATGGCTGATCCACTCGCAAGGCATGGAATTTCAGTCCTAATTTCAAATTTCGCAGCAATTAATTTCTGTGAAGACAAGTTGACCTTCAGTCAGCAATTACTATCCCAGCAGTTGCGCGCAATCCCAAGTTATCTGGAGGCTGAAAACCTGCCGACCAAAAGACTTGTTATTAAAGAAAGAAGAAGCTCCGGTTCCAGGAAAATTTTTATCGATTTATCTAAAACCGACGCCCTAGCTAGAAGGACACTCTTTACAGAACCGATTTATCAACCTCATATTAAAGGCAACGAATTTACCGCCGAAGCCTGGCTAAATCGAAAAGGTATAACCTGTTCGGTGATTTTAAGATGGAGAGATCTTGTAATTAATGGCGAATCTCATAGATCCACTGTCTTTCATAACGCACAGTGGGAATCGAGCATTTCGAAAATGCTAAATTCAATTAAAGGATTGTCTGGTCATTGCATATCTCAAGTAATCGTAGATTCAAAACAAGAGCTTCATCTTGTTGAGGTGAACCCAAGGCTTGGAGGTGCAAGTCCACTTTCACTGAGTGCTGGCTTCAATTCTATATTTTGGTCTTTGCAAGAGGAAGTTTCCACCGGTCCTTTCACTCCTGATTTCTCGCCTCTTTACGGTGCCAAATTAGCCAAGATTCGAGGTCAGGTTTTTATTTCATTACCAAAGTAAACCTAAGTCATTCCTCTCGACTTAAGCTAACCTTTAGGCAACACTAGTCAGACAATCGTAATGAACGCTTTAACCTTTTCCATTGCTAACCAAAAAGGTGGTGTGGGGAAGACAACTACAGCAGTTAATCTTGCTCACGCACTCGCACTCCAAGGTATCCCCACCCTATTGGTTGATATGGATCCCCAGGGTAACGCCACAAGTTGCCTTGGCCTGGAAAAGAAGGCAGGTGGCGGAATCTACGAACCCTTGCTCGATGGTAGTGACTTATCTCATCGGGTTAAATCAAGCGGTAGGGGGAATTTATGGATCGTTCCTTCGGAGTTAGATCTGGCTGCCGCAGAATTGGAACTTAGTCACCAAAGCAACTATCTGGAAAAGTTAAGAAATTCGCTAGCCGCATTAAAAACGCATTACGGATTGCAAGTTATTTTGGTAGATTGCCCACCAACATTAGGATTGCTTTCGATGAATGCACTTTGTGCTGCAGATTACCTTGTTGTCACGCTTCAATCTGAATTCCTTGCAATGGAGGGATTAAGTCAAATTACTGGTGTTGTGAAGCAATTGATTGAAGCAGGGGTAAGCCCAAACCTAAAACTTGGTGGTATATTAATGACTATGTATGACAACAGAACCAGATTATCGTTAGATGTCTGGCATGAAGCAAACCGTCATTACTCAAGTGAAGTTTTTAAAACTGCTATCCCTCGAGCAATTCGCTTAAGTGAAGCACCAAGTTACGGGCAAACTATTTTTGAGTACGCCCCTGATAGCCCAGGCTCACTCGCATATCGTGCATTTACTCGTGAGTTCATAAATCGATTCCTTACTCC
>JAYQBI010000186.1:0-2131 GCA_038137235.1 Opitutales bacterium
GGGTAAGTAAAAAACAGGTACTTCAACTACCCGAACCTCTCCCAGTCCCTCCACCTGAGGATGTTTTCAGAACGCTCAAAATGAACGAGCACTGGAAGAAAGATTGATTTTTATAGACCGCTCAAGTATCCCTGTCGATACCTTGATTTAAACCTTTGGACCTTCGAAAGGTTCGTAGGCAGATAGTGGGTAAAATGCAGACTTTGCTGCAGGTTCAACTTCCGTCATAAGCAGAATACTTCAGAGGGAATGCGGAGATGCTATCTTTCAAATTGATCAATGCTTAATCGTGCATTTGACAATGCAAATAAAGTATATACATTGTAATTACCATGATCACGCAACTTATTAAGGTAGGCAATTCAAGAGGAGTAAGAATCCCAAAACCATTAATCCAGGAAACTGGTTTAACCAATGATGTTTCAATTCGTGCTGATGGCGGATCCATTGTAATAAGCCCAGTAAGAGCTGCTAGAAATGGTTGGCAAGAGGCCTTCAATAAGATGCACGCAAATAATGATGATGTTTTAATCGACAAAAACATCAGAAGCAATTGGGACGATAAAGAATGGGAATGGAAGTAAATAGGTTTGATGTAGTTCTTGTTACCCTGGACCCCACGAAAGGAAGTGAAATCAAGAAAACCAGACCTTGTTTGGTGATATCGCCAAACGAAATGAATCATAACATATCCACTCTTATCGTTGCTCCAATGACCTCAAAGGGAAAACGCTATCCTACAAGGGTTGATATTGTTTTTCAGGAAATTAAGGGTCAGATCGTATTGGACCAGATAAGAACCATCGACAAGTCCAGAGTAATTAAAAAATTAGGTCATGTGAGTAAGAAGGCTCAGGAAAATACATTATCTATCCTGAGCGAAATGTTTTCTCTTTGAAGACAAGTGATTCATCTTTGCACTGATTCTTGGGTCAGTGTATAGATTGGATCATGAGTGATGATATTTATTCGGACATTCGGCAGATTGCTGAAAAAGCAAGGAATGTATCCAGGGAAATAAGTGCTGCAACAACCGCACAAAAAAACCAGGCACTGGAAGCGATTGCCCGTGAGCTTGAATCCAACCGGAAAGTACTCACCGAGGAGAACGAGAAGGATCTACAGGGAGCCAAAAAAAATGGATTGAGCGAGGCAATGATTGACCGCTTACGCCTGACCCACGAACGCATAGACGCAATGGCTCAGGGCTTGCGTCAATTAATTGAACTGCCCGACCCTGTGGGGAAAACGATAGAGGAAAAGAAACGGCCAAATGGACTGACCATTCACAAAGTACGCACACCTATCGGAGTGATCGGCATTATTTATGAATCCCGCCCAAATGTGACCATTGATTGTGCAGGTCTCTGCCTGAAATCGGGAAATGCGGCCATCCTGCGTGGCGGTAAGGAAGCCCTGCATTCCAATCGGGCATTGGCATCGATTATTTCCACCGCCCTCAAAACCACCGAACTTCCGGATAATTCAGTCCAATTAATCCCCACCACCGATAGGGAAGCCCTCAACCACTTGCTTACCCTGGATCAGTATGTGCACTGCATCATTCCCCGCGGGGGCGAGGGACTGATCCGCTTTGTGGCCCAGAACAGCCGAATACCGGTAATCAAGCATTACAAGGGAGTGTGCAACCTCTACCTCGATGAAGGGTGTGATCCGAAAATGGCTCAGGAAATTGCCGTATCGGCAAAATGTGGAAGACCGGGAGTTTGCAATGCGATCGAAAACCTGATCGTACATCAATCGCACCTGCCTTCCTTGCTACCCAAAATTGCTGAGCAACTTACGGAAAAGGGATGTAGGATTTTTGCAGATGATCAGGCAAAAAGTGCTCTGGGAAATATTCCATCTGAACCTGCGACTGATGTAGAATATGCAGAGGAGTTTCTCGATCTCCGGATTGCGATCAAAACCGTGGATTCTGTGGACGACGCAATTGCCTTCATCAACCAGTTTGGCAGTGGGCACAGTGAGTCCATTCTTACCTCTTCCAAGGAGCGGGCTGAAAAGTTCCAGCGGGAAGTGGACGCATCCTCAGTTTACTGGAATGCTAGCACCCGGTTTACTGATGGCTTCGAATTTGGACTGGGTGCAGAGATCGGTATATCCACCG
>JAYQBI010000187.1:0-2119 GCA_038137235.1 Opitutales bacterium
CAAAAATTATGGCACGACCGAAAAGTAAAACCGAATGGATCATGATTATCGGTTTAACCCTCGCTTTTGCAGCCATTTGGCTACTGGCCCATTGGAATCTTTCCCGCAAACCTCCCTATCATAAAGGCCCAGGGAGTGCCGGTTATGTGGAACCTAGTCAAACTGGCCCTTCTCAAGAGGAATTGAGTGAATAAATTAGTTTGTATCAGTGGCTGTTCGCGCGGTCTTGGATATGCAATGGCCCTGGAATTTGCCAAACGAGGCTGGCAGGTGGCGGGTGGTGCCCGAGATTTAAAAGGACTTTCGTATCTTGAGAAGCAGTTAAGAGCTCCTTACTTCATCCGTTCCTTGGATGTTACTCAGCCTCACGATGTCGACTCCTTTGCCCAAGAGGTTAAAGAATCACTGGGTGTACCAGACCTACTGGTGAACAATGCAGGGTTGATCAATCAAAACGCTCCTCTCACCCAAGTATCTGCGGACGAATTTGCGTCGGTTTTAGCGGTCAATCTTGGAGGTATACACAATATGATACGCTCATTTGTTCCAATGATGGAAGATAAAGGTCGTGGGATTATCGTAAACTTTAGTTCCTACTGGGGGCAGTCAACCGCGCCCGAGGTTGGGCCCTATTGTGCAACCAAATGGGGAGTGGAAGGACTGACCCGTTCACTCGCACAAGAATTACCCAAAGGAATGGCCGCGGTTGCCTTCAATCCGGGGGTAATTAATACCGAAATGTTACAGTCAACTTTTGGAGAACAGGCACTCACCTACCCTAACCCAGAGGAATGGGCCCTGGAAGCTGTCAACCGCTTGGAAAATCTTACTGTGGCTGACAACGGCTCCAGTTCAAATCCTTAAAAATTACACAAACTGTAATAATTTTGCCTTTCTTTCCATCTCACGAAGGATATTAAATCAGACATGCTAGTACATTCAGTTATTTTTTGGTTAAAGAAAGATCTATCGCCCGAAGATAGATCACAATTCGAGAAGGAAGTTCGTGCACTGGAAGAAATTTCAACGGTCGACCAAATACTCCTTGGCAAACCAGCCGCAACTACCAAGAGGCCAGTGATTGACGATACCTATGATTTCTTCCTCACTGTTATCCTTAAGGATGTAAATGCACATGACCAGTATCAGGAAGATCCGATTCACCTGGAATTTATTTCCAGGTGTTCCCACATGTGGGAACGGGTGAAGATCTACGATGCTGACTGAATCCAATTAACTGGCTACTGCCAGACTAAACGGAAAGACCGAGCTTTTTGGCTTCTTCCGGATTTTCCCGTAGGGCCTGCTTAAACTCATCGACATCAAAGTCTGCCACTACAAAATCTCCGTTTTTAAGAGTAGGAGTTTTGGTCTGTCCACTGACCTCCTCTAACTCCGGCATACGGGAAGGATTCGTTCTCACATCGACCAAGTCCAGTTCCAGGCCAACTTCGGAAAAATATTTCAGGGCATCCGCACACCAAGGGCACCCTTGTTTAACATAAAGAATAGGTTTGCTCATACTCATGAATTATTGGCGTTCTTAAACTTTCGCAACTTGCATCTTTCAATCCTGCTTGTCGAGGAGAGCTTCTCTAAGCATGATGTTCACCTTATCATGACCGACCGAGACAAGCATTCAACCAGTAAGTCCGACCATATTCTGGTTAAAGGAGCTCGGGAAAATAATTTAAAAAATGTAACGGTTGCCATACCCAGGGGAAAATTAGTCGGAGTTACCGGGGTAAGTGGATCAGGAAAATCTTCCCTTATATTCGATGTTATCGCCGCCGAGGGACACCGGAAATATGTGGAGAGTTTATCCACCAAAGCAAGGCAGGCTCTGGAGAAAGTCTCAAAGCCGGATGTCGACTATGTGGAAGGTCTGTCCCCCGTACTTTCGATTGAACAAGTTTCTGCACGTGGAACCGGTCCAAGAAGCACCGTGGCCACAGCGACTGAAATTGCGGACTATGCCAGATTGCTTTGGTCAACTGCAGGCACACCCCACTGCCCAAAAGATGGAGCACCGGTAACCCGAAGATCTCTGGACCTTTGCGTCGAAGAAATCATGCAAAAAGGTGCCGGCAAAAGGTTGATCTTATTAGCTCCCTGGATG
>JAYQBI010000188.1:0-2091 GCA_038137235.1 Opitutales bacterium
CCGGGACAGGGAGATACCAATTTCACAGAAGTAGCGAACACGCTTAAAGAAGTTCATTACGACAGATGGGTATCGGTGGAAGCCTTTGATTATTTCCCTGATGAGGAGGAGTGCGCCCGTCTTTCCTTGGACTGCTTGCAAAAAGTGTTTTAGAAGTTTAACTCATTTAAACTTGAGAAACCTCGTTTCAATGTTTCAAGTTAGTATTGTCATGTTTCGAATCGCCCTTCTTACCCTTTTTCTCTCATCAATTCTCTGTGTTCATGCACAGGGAAATTCAGGCACCCAGACTTGGGTTGATAAAAACGGCCAAAAAATCGAAGCCCGTTTTGTCAAGGCGGATCAAGAGAACCTCACTGTTGAAATGTATGGCGAGGAACTTGTTTTGCCTCTTGATACGCTCAGTCCCTTCTCCAGGGCACTAGCAATGAAAATGCGCTCTCAGGGAGCTCAGGCAACTGTGCCCCAGGTTCCAGTTTGGACGGATGTTCAGGGAAGAGTGATCCGGGCAAATTTTGTCCGGGCAGATGTATCTTCTATCACCCTGGAAATGAACGGACAAAACTTCACCCTTCCTTTGGAAATGCTGGACGCTAAATCAATGCGTCAGGCATTTATTTTTAGCCAAAAGGCAACCAGTTCAGCTCCGCAAAACTTTGCTCCTGCTGCTCCGGCAATTCCCGTTGCACCCTCACTGCCCCCTGCTCAACCTGCCCAACCACCAATTTCTAGCCCAAAACCGACTGCACCTCCACCCCCCGTTATTACTAAAACTCCTGAACCTGCTGCTGTAAAAGGACCCACATCCAAAGGAACCGACCCAAACGGTCCTTTGGATCCGACCAAGCCTCAGATTTGGGTAAGCTCGGACGGTAGACCCCTTGAGGCTTACTTTATCGATTTGAAGGGCAATGAAATTACCATCAAGACAAAAAGTGGTCAGGATTTAAGTATGCCCTTGGATAAGTTTGATAGCAACGCACCTCTGCTTGCCAAAAAACTCAAAGCATTAAAAGATAAGGAGAATCAAAAACTTGCCCAGGCAGTTGCCAAGAGAAAGAGCATGAAAGTACCTGCCGTCACAGAGGATGACCTTGATAAGAGTCATTCCTTGATGAATTCAGAGGGCAATACCGTGAGTGCAAAATTCATTGAAGCAGATGATGAACGTGTGGTCATTGCAATGAGCAACAACCCAAACCGAAGGATTCCGCTTCCATGGGAGAAATTCAGTGAAGAATCACAGGCTCTGCTCGAGGCACTACGAAGATTGAAGAAAACAATGGTTCCTAAATTTGCTGTTGGAAAAGCAAATAAGTTGCCTAGCTTTTCCAACGGTAAGTTCAGTGGATACAATTCGGTCATTGAAACCGATAGGTTTGATGTTGCCCTATATGCTTCTACAACTCCTTGGGTTAGGGTTATGATTTGGCTGAAATCAGATGACGACAGCCTTCCACCCCGGCATTTCTCCGTTAATTTCGAAAATGTTTACACTTATCGTGCGATCAAAAAGAACCCCGACGGCAAAATTGCACGAAATAAAGATGGCACCCCCATATACCGTTGGCCAAGAGCACATCGTAATGTTAAGAAATTTGAAACTGTGCTGGAACCGTCGATGAACCGTGAAGAAATTACCCTCAAAGGCACTTTTGATAACGAGGCTAAGTTCGAGTACAACATGGTTCTTAACTCAAAAGGCTTAATCTTCTGGTCCAA
The DNA here is from genome assembly GCA_038137235.1 of Opitutales bacterium. GTDB lineage: Bacteria > Verrucomicrobiota > Verrucomicrobiia > Opitutales > Seribacteraceae > Chordibacter. Next base: position 1,723 of record JAYQBI010000188.1, read on the forward strand.
ACTCGACGAAGACCCACCTGCCAAAGCGAAAAGTGAAACAGACCGAATCGTCACTCCCACACAACTCCGCTTTACTGTCGGAGTTCCCGGACTCATTCAGGATGCCAAGAATGTTACCGCTGACAAAATGGAGCAAATTGTTGGTGATGCTTACCTCTCCCTTCGTCCCCAGTCTGGAAAGCCACAAAAATACCCATTCAATGAACAATGGACAGTCACCAAAAAGAAATATGCTGGTGAAAAGCTAGGAGCATTAAAATCAATGACGATTGAAGGTTATCCTTATGGGGACACTAAATTAACTGCAATACCATTAAACAGCTCAGGTATGAGCTTTGGGTATTACTATAGTTACGGACTGCAGTTCCC
>JAYQBI010000189.1:0-2091 GCA_038137235.1 Opitutales bacterium
GCCGGTGCAGAGGGTGTGGTCGTCGATGTTAAATGGGGTAAAGGATCTTTCATAACCAACGCGGAAGATGCAAAGCAGCTCGCTCGCTCCCTCACCCGGGTTGGTCGTGCTCTTAAAAGAAGATGTGTTGCATTGGTTACCGATAACAACCAACCTCTCGGTTCATGCGTTGGCCCATCTCTCGAGTTAAAAGAAGCTATTCAATTGCTAAAAGGAGAAGGACCTGAGGATCTACAGGACTTAGTCATGAAATTGGGCATGGAAATTGTCCGGTTGGCTGGAGTAGCGGGTTCCACACTTTCTGCCAAGCAGACTGTTCGCAAAGCCTTGGATGAAGGGACAGCCCTTCAGAAACTCAAGGACATTGTTGAGTACCAAGGTGGTAACCCAGACCTTTTGGATACCCCGGATAAGTTACCCACAGCCAAGCACACCAAGAAAATAACCGCTCCTAAGCGTGGCTATGTTCACACAATTGATTCTGATCAATTGGCTCGTGGTGTCAAAGTTTTGGTGCATGGGGAAGACGGTAAGAAATTTGATCCAGCCTGCGGAGTTGCAGAACTCTGCAAGGTGGGTACACAAATGAAGCAGGGAGAACCTCTCATGGTTATCCATTACAACGACGAAAAGCGTCTCAAAGTGGCCATGGATCACTTCAAACTCGCTTATCGTTTGGCTCCTAAGCGTCCTAATCCAATTCCTTTGGTGGTCGAGCTAGCGTAAAGCTGCTTGTTGTGTTATTCCCGCATTGGCGGGCTAATTTTTTCGCTAAGAATGACCTTCCAACCAGAGGGAGGAAAATTACTTCTTGTCGGCTCGTCCGAGGTAGGAACGATCCGCCGTGCTTATGCGGATCACTTCATCCTTCTTAATAAAGAGAGGTACATGTACGGTGATGCCGGAAGAAATGGTTACCGGTTTTAAGACATTTCCGGCGGTATCTCCACGAATCGCATCGGGTGCCTCAATCACAGTCGCCTCGACCGCCGCGGGCAACTCCAATCGCACCGCTTCACCATCGACCAGGAGGATGTCATAGGAATTACCTTCCACTAGAAACAGCTCATCATCTCCGATAATATCATCGGAAAGTATGGTATCTTCATAAGTTTCTAGGTCCATGAAATGATGACCCTCTGTATCCTTGTAACTATACTCAAGTTTCTGCGTGGTAGTGTGCATGAATTCCACATTGTCCGTGGAACGAAATTTGGTTGTCGTAGTGGACCCGCTCTGCAGGTTTCGCAAGGTGGTCTGGACAAACCCTGCCTGTCTTCCCTGCGTACGATGAAGCATTTCTAAAACCAAGTGAGGGGCGCCTTGATACACAATCACGCGACCTTTACGAATATCTGTGGGTGAAGCCATGTTGATTACTTTTTCTTGAGGAATAAGAGGATGTGGGCAAACTACTGATAAAATCACCTCAGCAGTCTTAATTTAATTATTTCTTACTTATGTCCGCTCAAAAGTCGACCTTGGAATTTGCATCCTGGAATGTGAACGGCCTTCGTGCCTGCCGCAAAAAAACCTTCGATATTTTTATCGAGGATTATAATCCTGATTTTCTTTGCCTGCAGGAGGTAAAGCTCAACCCGGATGTTATCCCCGAGGATGATTTTGGTTACGCGTTTCGCCACTACCACTTGGCTGAGAAAAAAGGATATTCCGGGACCGCAATAATGTCGAAAGAAGAACCACTCTCGGTGGTTGAGGATTTCCCTGATGGAAAGCATGAGGGAGAGGGCCGGATGATTACTTGTGAATACGATGGGTTTTACCTCGTGAATGTATATGTTCCCAATGCCAAAAATAATCTTGCCCGTCTCGAGTACCGGTACGAATCATGGGATCCGGACCTGCGGAATTACCTGTTACAATTGCAGGAGAAAAAACCGGTTATTCTATGCGGAGATTTGAATGTGGCTCATCAGGAAATCGATTTGGCCAATCCCACATCGAATCGGGATAATGCCGGATTTACCGATGAGGAGAGGGAAGGCTTTTCAAATCTGCTGGCAGAAGGATTTCTCGATACCTACCGTCATTTATACCCCGATCAGGAGGGTGCCTACTCCTGGTGGAGTT
>JAYQBI010000190.1:0-2090 GCA_038137235.1 Opitutales bacterium
CTGCTACTTTATATCCGCTTCCATATATGTATATGTACAATGCGGGAAAATCCGCTCTTTCATCCTTTACCGGAAGCATGATGCTGGAATATCGCAACTCTCCCAAATTCATCGATTTTAGGATGGGAGATGTTCGTACAAGTTTTAATACTGCTACTTTCAGGCAAGAAACTTTAAATCAATCAATGAGTGCAGCATGGGAACAGATTGAGAAACAATTAAACGATTCAATTTCAATCGAAACCGCAGTTGAGCAAGTTTTTGCTATTATCAATAAAAAGAAAAGTGGTACCTATTATGGCGGTACTTTCTTTCATAGGCTGGTTTTGCCTCTTATTTTTCGAATCTTGCCCAGAAATTGTATCACAAAGCTCATTTGTACATGGTACAGGTTAGCTTAATCTTTTCGATTAACTTTGGGTAACGACAAACAAAGCCCTTTGAAATCGGTCTTATGGATTGCCGTTTTAACATTTTTGATTGGAATTTTGTATACATTTTACCGTTCATCAATTTCTTTCCGAACCAAAGTTTTAGACCCGAACCAAAGATTTTCTTTAGTAATAAATGCTTCTGAAGGAGGTAAAGTTTTTGGAGCAGGAAATTTTGCTGCCGGTTCAGAGGTATCAATTTTAGCAAAACCATTAGCAGGTTATGCCTTTCAAGGCTGGGAGGGGAGTTCCCAATTAGAAAATTCGGATCGCAATACATCCTTTCATATTTTGGATGATATGAACATTACTGCTCGATTTAAAAAAATTAAGGGACCACTCAAATTATCTGGGGACAAAGTCCTAGGTATTCGAGATATTGAGGGCTTTGAGACCAGTCAGTATTTTGAGGAATCTGGAAAAAAGATGATGACTTTAAAGTTTGCTAGTGCGGATGTGGAACGCCCCAAGATTGGTTTTCTTCGTATGGGGCTTGCTTTTCTTATGGTTCGTAATCTTGAAATCCTCATAAATACGGATGATTTATCTGCCGAATTTATACATTCAAAGATAACGGAGTTGAAGAAGCATAAAGGAGTATCCTATGCAGTGGCTGAACCATTAACTTTTTGGTTTACTAGGAAGTTGGAAACTTTGAGACTGAAGGCCAATAAAGGAAAATTAACCAGTGCTGGTACTTTTCGGCTATGGGGAGGGGTTAGAATCGATAAAAATGAAAAAATCATCCATGTAGAAAAATTAGATGTCAAAATCTCTTTAGATAGACAAAGTATTCATTTTATCGATGCCCAAACTGGCCAGATATTGGATCAATTACAACTTGACTAAGAGGTTCTTAGCGGAGAAATTATTCGTCTTATCTTTACTTACACTGCCTTACATTATGAAAGTAAAAAAGTCTTCCTTATCCCTGTTTATATTATTTGCCTTTTGCTCAACCTTATTTGGGCAAGCCCCTGATTCCCTTGTCGAGCAGACGATTACATTCAACTATCAATCTAGCTCAGTTGATGGTGAGAGTGGTACTGCTGTATTTAATCTTTATGAAGGTGGTAAGGCATGGGAGTATGACACAGATGATGGGGAGTGGGAGAGTGCAACATATCAATGGGAACCTACTGCAGATAAGGGAGAGTTTGTTATTCAATGGGGCGAATTGGAATATGTTAACATTTCTTTGTCTTTTGATTCCGCACTAACCGGTACCTTTACATATGTCTCTTGGGATGATGATGGTATTGTTGGAATTTCTAACATTGAAGACGAAGGTACTGGAGATTTTGTAATTTCTTCGATTTCTGAATCCAACAAACCACCCTTCGAGCGATATTTTTCTGATGATTTTACAAATCCATCACTAACCCGTGAAAATTTTCATCTTGGTGATGGCGATCAGTCTCAGGGTATAACTTTTGAGCACAATGCCTCTGGCTTTTACACCATTCGTGGTCTTTTTACCGGTGAGGAGGGAGAAGACGATCCACATGACCGTTGGTTTCAAGTATCTGCAAATTCTTTACTACCCATGAATAAATCCTGGGTGGTTGAAGCGGATTTAAATCTTAATTTCAGTGCTTCAGCTCCTACAACAATGCTCCAGTACGCCCATGCGGCATTACAACTTGAGTTTGATTCGCT
>JAYQBI010000191.1:0-856 GCA_038137235.1 Opitutales bacterium
GCTTCCAAAGATTGGCCACTGTTTTGATAGTGGCCATGAGGGTCGATGCAGTGATAAGGGCAATTTTTCGGTCAAATGCATATTGATAGAGTTCAGCATCTTCGGCCAATGCAACCCCGAAGGCAGGTTCAACGGGTATAAACATCAGGGTGAAGTCAGGGCAAGTTATCTCCTCAATCGAGGAATAATCCTTTGCTGACAATTCATCGATATGTTTGCGCACCGATTGAAGATGTTCCTTCAGGGCCTTTTTTCTTTCGTCTTCGTTTTCAGCGGAGATCGATTTTTCGTAGGCAGTGAGTGAAACCTTGGCATCAATAATTAATTGACGGTTGCCGGGTAGGTGAATGATGGCATCGGGCCGTTTTCCATCAAAACTCGATTGCATGGAGAATTCCTGATCTTTGGTAAGACCCGATGCTTCCAGTGCTCTTTGCAAAATGAATTCGCCCCAGTCTCCCTGCTTTTTGGAATCTCCTTTGAGTGCCTGGGTGAGGTTGTGTGCCTCCTCGCTTAATTTCGCTTGAGACTCGTGAAGGTTACCAAGGAACTCGCGAAGGGCGGCATGCTGAGAGGTTTCTTTTTCATGAAGGTCCTCAACTTTTTTTCGGAATTCCCGAATATCTTTGTCCAGTGGTTGAAGAACATTCTTTAGATTTTCCCTATTGATCTCGGTAAATTTTGCCGATTTTTGATCGAGTATTTTATTGGCCAAATTTTCAAACTTTTCCTGAAGTAACTTGGCTGACTCTTCATTCTCCTTTTGCTTTTCGTCGAGTCTGCGATTGAGGTTTTCGAGTTGTGCCACCATGCGGGCTCCTTCGTTTTCAGATTCCTTCAGTAGTTGTCGTAGTTC
>JAYQBI010000191.1:866-1477 GCA_038137235.1 Opitutales bacterium
GAGCGCCGTGAAATAAAGATCCATGCAACGAGGGTCATCAGTCCTATTCCCAGTCCTGCCAGTGTGTATATTAATGAGTCCACTTACCACAGGTTGCTCGTGCCCCGCTCTTATGTCAAGTCACCCGCCAATTTGGGGGCTAAATTGATTCTTATTCGCAATTAAAGAATACAAGCTTGATATCTCGAAAGCTATGAAAAGGATGGAGCTTATGAAATGGAAGATTGGTTTAGCTGCTTATTGTTGTCTCATTTTATGGGTCTCAAGTTTGGCTCCCAAAGAGTTGCCGGAACAGGCTTTTGCGGTGCCGGACTATGTTTTGCACCTGGTTGAGTATGCTCTGCTGGGAGTTCTTGCCTGGGCGGCTTTTGGCGGCAGTGGCAGTGGTTTCCCATGGGGCTTGTTTGCCTTTTGTGTTTGTTTTGGCATTGCAGACGAATGCTGGCAGGATTGGTGGTCTAAAGGGCGCTCACCCGAAGTTTGGGATGCAGCCATGGATGCGGCCGGAGCTTTTGTGGGGCTTCTTTGCTCGATGGTATTTTGGAAAAGGTAAGTGAAATGATGAGTTCCAACAAAAGTCTTCATATTAAAGCGAAAAACGAAAGTGAGTT
>JAYQBI010000191.1:1487-2090 GCA_038137235.1 Opitutales bacterium
GTGTATGATCATGTTCTGCACATAATAGAATATGCAGTACTTGGAATTCTCGCTTGGGGAGCATTCGGTAGGGGGGGCGACGGTTTTCCATGGGCTTTATTTGCATTTTGTTGTTGCTTTGGTATCGCGGACGAGTGCTGGCAAGATTGGCTAGGCCGTTTTCGTACCGCGGATGTTTGGGATGTAGCAATGGATGCAGCCGGATCTTTTGTCGGTCTTCTGTGTTCAATGGTTTTTTGGAAAAGATAAAATTGAATGGTATTGTAGAAACCCTTGATTGAGATGCTAAGTAATAACTCAAACTCTACCCAAAATATTTCCAGGAGGACTCTTCTTCGGGGAACTGTTACTGGACTTGCTGGTGCAGGTCTACTAACCCAGGCAAGCAAACCTCGTCTTGGAAAGAAGCGTGCTGGTTCCATCCGGGGGCGGATCAAGCAGTCGGTGGTGTCTTGGTGCTTTGCCAATCATTGGAGTTTGGAAGAGACTTGTATGCATGCAAAAAACTTGGGTTGTGGTAGTGTCGAACTGGTAAGCCCCAAGCACTGGGAAACCCTAAAGAAGCATGGATTAACCTGTGCGATTTCCCCGATTGATGTGGAA
>JAYQBI010000192.1:0-2089 GCA_038137235.1 Opitutales bacterium
TCAAATCAGTTAGGCCATTTGGATGGGCAACATCAAGCAGACTGCCAAGCATTTCCGCAATGTAAACCTTGGCTTCCTGCGGAAGATTGACGAAAGATTTAATTTTTTGAATATCCTCACTCCACCCGGGCAAAATTTTATATACAGGGGTTAACTTTTTCCTGACCTTTTCTTTTCTCGGAACTTTGTAGATCAATTTACCATCCTCTGCCTGGTAAGCGGTGCAGATTTTTAATTCGGGTGGCACTGTGCTATCCAAGGTCAAGGCATCCAGTTTATTGATGACCAGTTGATTGAATCCACCGTATCGCAGGGCATTTCCTTTTTCTACCGCATCAAACCAACCAACCATACGTTGTCTTCCTGTGGATGTACCAAATTCCAACTTGGCTAGCTTTTTACCCCAAGGATCAACTTGATGATTAATTTGGGTTAGGAAATGATGCGTTCCAACCTTCGTGTCGTAAGCTTTACAGCATCCTACTTCAGTGACTGGTTGAATCGGAATTCCTCCCGAATGAAAAAGTTCTGCACTACAGGTGTGAGATGCAGTGACATTGGGAGTAAACCCGTGTCTTTTATCGAGCCAATAAGCTTGTCCAAATTCTGCCACCACCAGTCTCTTTTCTTTAACTGACTGAATAAGAAAGTCTCTTCCGTCACCGATGCACTTCACCAGTTCTTGACCTGCACTCCAATATATCTCTACTAGTTCATCAAGATTAAGGGTGAAAGGTTCTTTTCCTAGAAACCTACTGAAGTCAAATTCACTTTCACTAAAAATCTGTTCTTTGATCGAATCTTGGTTCGCCCGGTTTTCGGCCGTTGTCAGAATATCGAAAAATTCGTACCATTCACTATCCTTGACCTTGCACACCGAGCGAATCGTATCCATTGCTCTTTGAGCCCTCTGTTTTAAGGTATTAATAAAATGATCCTTACTTTCCTGAAAGGCTTGATAGAAAATCTGCCATTGGCCTGTCTCATCCCCATAGGCTGGACTTATACCTCTGCCGGTTGACCCCCGGCTTTCCATTCCCAGTTGATTGATCCGATAGCTTTCCCAGGCTAGGTCAAGCAATCGATGGGAGAGGTCACTCACTTGGCATCTTTCGTCAATTAGTAATCGGCTGATTACCTCAATTCCTCTTGCCTCCAATGGCTTGGCTTCCCAGAGAAATTTTCTTGGATCGGCTACAACGCCAGATCCAATGAAAAGGGTTTTTACATCGGGATCGCCAACACCAGATGGCAGCAAGTTTAACTTAAGTCCTGCAGCCGTATGACCGGCGTTGGCACCGCCATTGACTTTCATTACTCCGGCAGCTGGTCGATTATTAATTTTCTTCTCGTTTTCGAGAATTTCATGCACAACCCGGCCTTTGCCCTCATCTCCCATACTGATACCGGTTACCGTGACTAGAGAGGATGGAAAAGATTGTTCCGTTAAATTCATGAAGAAAGAAAGTATCAATTAGGACCGGGACAGGTCACCTCGCTTGATTTCTACAACATCATGCGGAGCTGATTCTCTTTGGCCAGCTGGTGTTACCCGGATAAAACGTGCATTTTTAGCTAAGGCGGGAAGATCAGCTGCCCCGAGATAGCCCAGTCCAGCACGGATGCCCCCGGCAAGGTTTTCCAAAACTTCCCGTAAGGAGCCGGAGGCTTCCTTGAGTGCTTCAATGCCCTCTGGGGCACTCTTTCCCTTCAAATCTTTTTGATTATGGCCATAGCGTGCAGCTGACCCTTCGCGCATTGCTTCCAAGCTCCCCATTCCCCGGTATTGCTTATAATATTTTCCCTCAATTTCAATGATTGCCCCGGGAGCTTCCCGGCAACCTGCGAGCAAGCCTCCGCAAATTACTCCATCGGCAAGGGTGAGGGCTTTTACAATATCACCGGACTTGTTTATGCCACCATCCGCCAGAATCGTAACCCCGGCTTTTTTCTTGGATTGGGCAGCCGCGTACAATGCGGTCATTTGTGGGGTTCCCACACCCGCAACAATGCGGGTGGTACAAATAGATCCCGGACCTTGTCCTATTTTCACAATATCGGCACCAGCTTCTCCCAGAAATTCAACCCC
>JAYQBI010000193.1:0-2083 GCA_038137235.1 Opitutales bacterium
CCCAACCTCGACGGGGGAATAGGCCCCAGCCTGGTGGATGCCTATTGGAAACACGGGGACACTTCGGAGGCAATCATGCGATCCATCACCAAGGGAATAACCGGCACCGAAATGATTGCCTACGAATATGTCTACTCAGAAGAGGACCGGCAGGCTGTGACTGACTTTATTTTGGATAAGCAGGAAGGCAACCGTCAGACACTTCGCTCCTTCTATCCCCGCGATTATTTCAAGGGCAAACGCTTAAATCCTCAACTTTTCGATTCGGTCGAATCAGATTCCCAGGAAATCCTGCCGGAAAATTTTCTCTACACCAAGCGGATGTTTGATGGAGTCCTGCGCGGGCAGTCCAAACTTTTTATAAAACAACCAGGTAAATACCGCTTTAATGTTGGTGGACAAGGTGGGCGAGTCTCTATCTGGGTGAACGGGGAGGAAATGCACTACTCGGATGTGGAGAAAAGTAAGAATACATACTTCAGCAAACAGTTTCATTTGGACGCAGGCATTCATGACTTGGAAATTCTTCAGGAAGAACCAACCAGTTTCACGATGCGATTTAATGCAAGGTTGCAAAAAATCGGCGGGAAAAATTGGATGCTCACCGGAAGAAGCCTCGAAGGAAATGTTCCCAAAATCATCCGGCCTGGCCCTCAGGCAAAAGTGATCAGAAAATGGATCGAAGGGCTCCCCCCCCGGACTCTTCTTCTTCTGCTGCCCAACCAAGTGATGGTGGCCTATGACAGTGCCAGTGGGCAGATTCTCAAGGCATGGAAATCTGCCCTGGTGAACCAGACCCCATCTCTTGACAGCCGCAGTCAGAAGGAATCCGTTGCCAAAGGGGAAGAAATCGCCATTGCCAGCAGTACCGTACTGCAAGGAAATGAGTTTAACCTGCTTTATTACGAAACCCAGGGAGAATCCGTCCTTATTTCTTCCCTCGTCGATGGGGTCAGTCAAAACTTTACCGTTTCTCCCCAAGGCTCCGATTCTTTCGCCGTGACTCTGCAATAAACTATTTTCCTGTTGCCATGAAAACAATTTCTCAAGCCATTTCCCTCCTTCTTTTCTGCTCAATTGGCTTTGCCCAAATCCCTGCAGGGTACAAGGTGGAGACTATCCCCCTGCCCCGCGGAGCTGTGAGCGTACTCGGACTTTGCCACAAACCGGACGGCACCCTGGCCATTGCCACCTGGGAGGGAGAAGTATGGGAACGCAAGAATGAGATATGGACAAAGTTTGCCGAAGACTTGATGGAACCAAATGGCATCCTTTACGACGCAAGAGAAGATGCGTATTATGTCGGACAGAAACCGGAGCTCACCCGCCTGATCGATTCAAATAAAGATGGTATCTGTGACCGCTATGAAACCGTAACCGATCAGTTCGGAATATCCGGGGAGTATCATGAATATCATTTTGGTCCGGTGATGGACTCGCTCGGCCGCAAATACGCCTCCCTTAATCTAGGTGCCCGTGGCGAATTCATCGTGCCGGACGGTAAGCCCTTTGGCAAAGGCGGTGGAAACATGTCCTACAATGCACCATGGCGTGGATGGGTCTACCGATCAGACCGAAAAGGGCACTTCCAACCCCTCGCCTCCGGGTTTCGTTCCCCCTGTGGAATTGGAATCAGCCCGGAAGATGAAATCTTTATTACTGACAACCAGGGGGACTGGGTAGCGGACTGCACCCTCTACCATGTCAGAGAAGGAAATTTTTACGGTCATCCCGCCTCCCTCCCCGCCCGGGCAGACTACACCAAGGAGAAGGTAATTTCCCAGACCGCATCTGATTTTGACAAGATCCGCACTCCTCCAGCGGTTTGGCTGGTACGCGAAGTCATTGCCAACTCCCCGGGTAGCCCGGTATGGGACACCACCGGCGGTAAGTTCGGCCCCTTTGCCGGCCAGATGTTCCTCGGAGATCAGAGACAATCGAATTATTTCCGCTGCGGAGTGGAAAAAGTAAATGGGGAATACCAGGGTTGGTGCGTGGACTTTTTACGCGGACTGGAGAGCGGGCCGGTAAAAATGTCCTTCGATCCTCAGGGGCGCTTATGGTCCGCCCAGGTTGGGCGTGG
>JAYQBI010000194.1:0-2035 GCA_038137235.1 Opitutales bacterium
AATGCCTGGTAGATTTCATCGGCTGCGAGTTCGCGCGACTCTGAATCTGCTTTTTCATTCATGAGCAGGCCAACTTCCGGATGCATGGGCTTGGGTAAATCCAGACCAAATTCACGGGATAATACATAGGCAACCCCTCCCTTGCCGCTCTGGCTGTTGATACGGATGATGGCCTCGTAGGAACGGCCAATATCGCGAGGATCAATGGATAGGTAGGGGACCTGCCAATGGTCCTGGTCCGTGGCTCCTTCTTTTTCACGAAGGTCCATTCCTTTTTTAATCGCGTCCTGATGGGAGCCGGAAAAGGCGGTGAAGACAAGGTCACCACCATAAGGATGGCGATCATGCACGGTCATCCCTGTGGTACGCTCATATACCTCACGGATTTGCTCAATTTTGCTAAAATCCAGCTCTGGATGAAGTCCTTGGCTGAACATGTTGAGGGCCACGGTGACGATGTCCAGGTTGCCAGTTCGTTCGCCATTGCCAAATAGCGTACCTTCGACACGATCCGCACCGGCCATCAGCCCTAATTCAGTGGCAGCAGTGCCAGTCCCCCGGTCGTTGTGGGTATGCAGGCTGATGATGGCTTTGTCGCGTTCCTTGAGGTTGCGACAAAACCATTCTATTTGATCGGCATGTACATTGGGGGTGAATAATTCTACAGTTGCCGGCAGGTTTAAAATGATAGGGTTCTGTACAGTGGGCTCCCATGCTTCCATCACCGCTTCACAGACCTCCAAGGCATACTCTACCTCGGTGTCTGAGAAACTTTCCGGGGAGTATTCCAATTGTACCTCCGTATCGGGGAGTTCAGGGAGGAGCTTTTTGACCAAGGAAACTCCTTCGACGGCAATTTTTTTGATTTCCTCCTTGGACATTCCAAAGGTTACCCGTCTTTGCAGAGGGGAGGTGGAATTGTAGACATGAATAATTGCTTTTTTTGCCCCTTGTAAACTCTCGAAACTTCTACGAATCAAATGCTCGCGTGCCTGAGTGAGAACTTGCAAAGCCACATCATCCGGTACTAAATTTTCCTCAATTAATTTGCGGGCAAAATCAAATTCTGTCTGGGCTGCAGAGGGGAATCCAATCTCAATTTGTTTAAATCCAATGACGCTTAAGAGTTTGAAGAGTTCGAGCTTCTCTTTCACTCCCATAGGAATGGGAAGGGCCTGATTGCCATCCCTTAAGTCCACACTGCACCACTGGGGGCACTTTTCGATCGTTTTATCCGGCCAGGTGCGGTCGGGTAAATGGATGGTTCCCCAGGGCTTGTATTTTGTAATCGGGCGATTTTGCATAATCCAAATTCCTTGTAACTAACTTACCTATTTTTGGAAAGAGCAATTACCCTATTAGGTAATGAATTGAACAAATTTATCCAAAGTGTATGGTTTTGAGCATGTCAGAATCTGAAAAAGAAGCATTATCAGGTAAGGTAATCTGCCTAGGAGTAACCGGCTCAATTGCTTGTTATAAAGCTGCTGATTTAACCAGTGAACTGAGAAAATTGGGAGCTGAGGTTTATGTGGTGATGACAGATGCTGCCCAAAAGTTCGTTTCTTCCCTTACTTTTTCCACGCTTTCGAGAAATCCGGTGAGTACATCGCTTTGGGAAGAAGGGCAAAGTTGGCAGCCTGGTCATATTGAATTGGCTGATCAGGCCGATCTTTTTCTGGTTGCACCAGCTACGGCCAATGCAATCGCGAATTTTGCCCATGGTAATTGCCCGGATCTATTATCCACGATTTATTTAGCCACCCCTGCACCGGTATTGCTTGCCCCAGCAATGAATGGGAAAATGTTTGAGCACCAAGCCACTCAGGCAAACCTAGATATTCTCAAGGGTAGGGGAGTGAAGATCGTCGACCCAGTTGAGGGTGAGTTGGCCTGTGGTTATGTCGGACTGGGTAAAATGGCACCTGTGAATGAGATTGTTAGCCGGGTTGCTACTGCTTTTTCGGTTGCTCAATAAGCACAATAAAAAAGCCCTTGGCGAACCAAGGGCTTTTAGTGAAATTCAGCAAACTGC
>JAYQBI010000195.1:0-2015 GCA_038137235.1 Opitutales bacterium
TCCGCAAACCGATGAACCGGCTGCTGGTTCAATTCATCCCATAGTTGTTCGAGGTTAGACATAATTAACGATTGAAGCTTTCAAGTTGTAAAAGAGATATGCTTGTCGCAAAACAAATCCATACTTCAATTTATAACTATTATGAGAGATCCTAGATTCGACGAGTTCCTTGAAACACTAAATTTTTCATTTGCTGAGAGGTTGATGGATTTTTGCATCAAAAACTGTACCCTTTCTAGGTGGGAAGACTTTGAAAGGTACAAAGTCTTTTTCTTTCCAGCTAGTTACCCATTTAACCGTGCTGAACTCGGTTTTAAGAATAATCATGTTAATGTGTTCCTTCGAATGGATGCAGGTGTGGATATTGCAGAAATGTCAGAAGTTTTGTGCGACAAGCTAGGGCTGCGTCCTGAGATCCGAACTCAAATTGGTGACACAATGACTGCACTACACCCCAAGTTCGAAACCGGGGAAGAGTGTGATGCATTGATTAAATGGCTATCAGAAGAAGTAGCTAAGCAAAGAGCAATCGACTTCAGCTGGGAGCCTATTCATTTGGAACTGGTTGAACATTTGAGAAATTACGAGGGGCGACAGGACGAGTTGCTAAGAGTCATTAAATTGATGCAAGCAGAGGAACTGCCCACAATATCACTTGATGATAATGCTGAGGGAACCCTTGAGCTCGCTGAGTTGGATCCATTCACATTTATCGGAAATATGAATCGACCAATCAAAGATTCTTACAAGATACGGATGTGGGAAATTATTAAGGAAGAGTTTAAATTAAATTCTGAAGTCCCCAAGAGCTTCATTGGCTTACCCAGGCTGAACTTGCAGAAATCCAAGTTATTTTGGGGAAAGCCAGAAAGAACCGACAGTGATATCCCGAATCTATGGAAATTTTTCCATCATATCCTGGATACTCCTATCAATGCAATTGACCATGAGTTGATGGACGAATGCTTGAACATAAAAGGTGTAGGCATGGGTTACTTAACCATGGCCATGTTTTGGGTGAGGCCAGAAAAGTTCTTATCTGCAGATAAAAATAATTTATCAAAGGCTTTACGAGCAGGGGTAAACTTGCCGACTAATAATGCGGCTCAGTATCTTAGCTGGCTTGATAATTTGCATCAAAAAATCGACGGCGATACCATAGGTTTTTCAGCCAAGGCACACTATGAAACAGTGGCGGACGGGAAACAGAAAAGGGCTAAAAGCAAAGATCTAGGTGCACCATTCAATGATATTTTTCAAAGCCTTGATGGAGCACAAGGGGTCCTAGAGATATTTCGAAAAACAATTCTATGGTTGCAAGATGATGAAAAAGAAAGACAGCAGCAATTGGTTGTTGGTGTTCTCAAAAAAAATAACCTAAGGCTCTATTATGGCAGCTGGCTGATTCTAAGCTACAACTGGCAAAATGATACGCTCGTAACTTTGGAAAATCAATTAGTTGAAAAAGAACTTCAACCGAAGTGGGATAGTTTTAAAGAACAAATAGATAACCAATCATTCGGTATTTATGAAGTGCAGTTCGCGGACTTCGAAGCACTTGAGATCTCAAGCAAGCTAGAAGATTCTGCACGAAAAATCGGAGGTAATTTTGCCGAATGGCAATCAAGCCCTTACAAGAATTATCACAACTCAGTTTTGTATGAACTTATCTTAAATGAAGATAAGCGGGAAGAGCATTTAAGGAAAGGTTTGCCGACCTCTTCACTCGCAACTTCAAGTAAAGCTTGTTGGCTCATTGCTCCAGGCGAAGGTGCTGAACTGTGGGAGAAATATCAAAAGGAAGGCATTATTTCGATAGGTTGGGCACAGAGTGGTGATCTATCACTTCTGTCTAGCAAGAAGGATATAATTGATGAACTTGAAAAAGAAGCCCCTGAGCGAAGTTCGACTCAATCCGGAAAAATGCTCTTCGACTTTGCTCATTCCATGCAGCCAGGCGATTATGTTTTTGCCAAGGAAGGTAGGCGTTCTGTTCTCGGGTGGGGAATCATAAC
>JAYQBI010000196.1:0-1996 GCA_038137235.1 Opitutales bacterium
TCCCTTTTAATTTCGACATTTTCAATTTTCTTGCGGAGAGAAGCCAGCGATTCTTTAAGCTGCAAGATTTCAGCAGTAAATGTAGATTCCACTTTCTGAACCTCTTCTAGCTTTTGGAACTCAGCATTTTCGAGTTCATTACGAAGCTCAGCGATGGTAACTTTCAGTGAATTAATTTCGTTATTTTTTTGTGCCGTTAGTTTCTGCAATGCTTCTTGCTCTCTGGACTTAGCGAGATCTAAATTTGATCTGGCTAAAGCCAATGATTTTTTAAGCTGTCTGATTTCATTGTGTAAAACACGAGATGCTGACTGAACGGCATCTTGTTTAATGCCGTCAAACTCATCAATTTCTTGTCTTAAGATCGAAATAGTTGACTTTAGTGAAGAAGCTTTTTGTTCTTCACTTCTTAGTAATTTTTGTAATTTATCTTCTGCTCTTGACTTTGCTCTTTCTAAATTTTCTCTGCTAATTTGAAGGGATTCTTTTAAAGATTTAATTTCTTTTTGTTTTTCCGATAAGGCATCTTGAACGGCAGCCTCTTTACTATTTTCAGTCTCTTCTAAGGAATTTCTAAGTTGTAACAGAGAAGTTTGTAAACCCTCTATCTCTCTTTGATTTTTGGCTGCATTCTTCTGTATAATATCAGCTTGTTTGCTCTTTAGTAGTTCAAGCCCATCTCTTTGTTTAGCACACAATTTTTTAAGCTCAGAAATTTCTCCAGCACTTTCCCGATAAGATTTTTGGGCAATTTGTTCCTTTTCAGCATCTTTTTTATCAAGGTCTAACCTAAGATTGATGATGCTATCTTTCAGACTCGATATTTCACGATTAGATAGAGCCAACTTTTTTTGAAGTGCTTCTTCTGCGATTTCCCTCGATTGTTCGATTTCGTTGCGTAATTTGGCAACTAGGTCTTTGAGGTTTTTTACTTCCTGATGATGGAGTTGTGTTCTTTTCTGAATAGTGTTTTCAGCTTCTGCATTTGCACTTTCGATTTCCAGTCTCAGGGAAGCAACTGTTTCTCGTAAACCGTTAATCTCCCTGGAGGATTGCAATGATCGTGCTTCAAGCACTTCATCATGATTAAGACAAAGCTGCTCGAGCTCCGTTCTTAATGCGATTATTGTTTGCTTGAGAAAAGAATTCTCTTTTTCGAGAAGTTCTGTCTCCAAAAGGGGTAATTGAGACATGGGATTATCTTTAGTAAGCAAAAGTTATTTTGTAAATTAAGAAGATATGGCTTAAAGAGTTGTACGTTATGAAAATTTGTGCAGAAAATTTCATTACTATGCAACTTTTGCTGAATTTTACGATTTTGTTTACATTTCTTTCGGCTGGTTGTTCGAGCAACCCAAATCAAGAGTCTATTCCAGAGAATTCAGGATTTAATGATCCTAATCTTATCGCATTTGTAGATTCAGCAAAAATATTAGATCCCGAAGAAGACCTTTCCTCTTTTTTTAACGATTCCCAAGAGGTCGTCGCTCAAAATGCCAGTGATGGAGCTAGGCTTGAGCAAAATCCTTTAAATGCAAAATTAATCCAAGCAGATGATCCCCTCGGGGTATCGCAAGATTACAACGAAGTTCAAACACTTGAAAGTATTGCGAGCGTGCCTTATTCAGACTCAAAAGAAAAGTTGGTCAATAAAGACGAAACCATTGAATCTATCTCTAGGTTGAATCAGGAACTTCTCGCAGAAATTACTCGATTAAAAAAATCTAAGAACAGGGATGTGGCTACCCCGGTCCCTACAAACTCGGATAACGCAGAAGAACTTGAAAATATCAGGGCTAAACTCATCAAGAAAACTGAAGAAATTAATTTTTTAAAAGTAAAAAATTCAAACTTGGAAGAGCGAATCTCAAAATTAGAAAATCTTCCTTCCCAAATTTCACTTCAAGAACCTGTTCAAAACCCTCCCCATCAAAGTTCCGTTAAAAACTTTCGTGAGAACGAACCGATAATCCAGGATAAGCCAGTTCCTCTATGT
>JAYQBI010000197.1:0-1975 GCA_038137235.1 Opitutales bacterium
TCAATCACTTCGCCCTCCTCAAGCTCTAGTGCATCCTTAAGCACGGTGGTTTCACCGTCCGTACCGGCGAGTTCAATCTTTACCGTGGTAGGCTGGGAAAGAAGGAGGGATTTTTCACTGCCGTAAAAATCGCCTTCGGCCATATGGGCAACATGGGATTTTGAATCCTTGGACCATGCACCCATGGAGTGTGGGTTTTTCTGGGCGTATTTCTTGACTGGTTTGGCCACCCGGCGGTCGGAATTTCCTTCGCGAAGGACTGGATTTACCGCGGATCCAAGCACCTTTGCATAGGTGGCCCGAATTTCTTTTTCCTCATCAGTCTGTGGATCGGTTGGAAAGTCAGGAATGGAGAACCCTTTTCCCTGAAGTTCCTTGATCGCATCGACAAGTTGGGGAATGGATGCACTGATGTTTGGGAGTTTGACGATATTTGCATCTGCCTGCTTGGCGAGATCGCCGAGTTCGCTCAGGGCATCTGGCACCTGCTGGTCGGAACTGAGGGAACCGGGGAAATGTGCGAGGATTCGTCCGGCAAGGGAGATGTCCTTTAACTCGTACTTGATTCCAGCAGAGGAAGTGAAGGCACTTAAAATAGGAAGCAGGGAACGGGTTGCGAGGGCGGGTGCCTCATCGGTAAGGGTATATGCAATCTTAGTCATCTTTTTCGAAATAAATTAGCCAGAAGATTCAACATAACTATGCACCCCGAGGGTGCAACGATCAACTCTCGGAGATATAAGAGAGAAGAGTGAAAGTTGAAAGGGTGGATTCTCTTGGGCTTAGTTTAGGCTGGATGTGAAGAGCCGGCGGAAGGAATACAGTTCTTTGTCGTACTTTATTTCAGGAACGATCCAGAGGTTACGGAAGGATGCCCCCGTTCCCTTATGATCCTGGATCATTAGAGGTTTCTTGCCGTGTGCCCTGTAGGGACCTCCCACTTCTCCGTAAATCCAGGCATCGTTGTGAATTAGATGACCGTTGTGGTGCACGGTTAATCGCATAGGTTCAGCAAGTGATCCATCCTTCTGGAAAACAGGTGCTTTGTAGAGGATGTCATAGGACTGCCACTTGCCCGGAGCCCGGCTGGCATTGACCAAAGGAGGGTGCTGGCCGTAGACTGCTCCGCAGGACCCGTCCGCAAAGGTGTCGTTCTGAAAACTGTTCAGCACCTGAAGTTCATAGGCTGACATCAGGAAAATTCCGGAGTTTCCATAGAGTTGGGCTTTGCCCTCATATTCCTCTTCCTTTGCAGGATCGAACCGGAATTCAAGATGAATCCGGGCATCCCCAAATTCCTCCCTTGTTGGGTTGTGTCCCTTGGCGCGTGGCATCACGCCTTTTTGATCAAATTCCCAGTTTTGATTGGTCCACTGATCCTGATCAAGCACAACTGCATTGGCAGGCATTTCCACTCTGCATTGTGCCTCGGGCAGGGGTGCGACCACCGGGGGAAGGGGCCGTGCCTTGTCATTGCGTGACCAACTCGAGCCAGTGAGGGACCAGCCCACATTACGTCCGGGCTTGGGTTCTTTAGGGGGGCGTAAGGAATTTACAGTGTAATAGATGGTATCGAAGTCAAGGAGCTTGGCCTCGGTATTTAACTGGTTGGGGAATTGTATGGCATATACCCGGTTGGTTTCGAGGGGGACATCGAAGGTCACAGTTTTACGATCCTGCGAGAGCTGATAATTGGTTACTTCCAGTTCTTTTTCCTCAACAGGTGGAGAGCCATAAGTGCTGTAATAATGATAGCTCCACGACTTGACTTTGGGGGTAATCTTTTTGCCAATTCGCTGAGTGAAGGTAACCGAGAAGCCGGACTTGGACAGGCTGGTGGAGTGAATGGCAAAGGGAATGGTTTTGCCATCCCACTCGGCATACTGGATTGCGGTACGCTTTCCTCCCTTGCTGAACCACCCACGCCCAACCTGGGCGGACCATAAGCGCCCCTGAGGATCGAAGGACATTTTTA
>JAYQBI010000198.1:0-1932 GCA_038137235.1 Opitutales bacterium
GAAGATCAGATGGGTTGGAGGGGGAGTTTTTTGTGCTCGATACCAATGACTGGGTCAATGTCATCGCCCTTACCCCAGATCACGAAATTGTTTTGGTTCGCCAGTTCCGTTACGGAAGCAAGGAGCAATCGCTAGAACCACCCGGTGGAGTGGTTGAAATAGGAGAAGATCCATTGGTTGCAGGCTTAAGAGAACTGCAGGAAGAAACTGGATATGTTGGAGAGCTGCCCGAATTATTGGGAGTGGTTCGTCCCAACGCTGCGATTCTTTCAAATCGTTGCCATGTAATGTTGGTACGAAATGTAGAAAAAAAGGCAGCACTAAATTTTGATCAACACGAAGAACTGGTTACCGAATTATATCCAGTGGCAGATCTCAAGGACATGATTCGCAAGGGTGAGATCACTCACTCCATTGGGCTCAATTCACTTTTAATGCTCATACTGAAACTCGATCTCTAGATTGATGCCTGATCGGTGGATAAAAATCTAATTTCCGCCATCCTAGTTTGCGTCTTTACCGAGTTATTCACAATTGATAGGATACTGTTTTCATTATGAGTGATATAATTTCTATAATCCAAGAAACTGGAAACCCTGATCCTTCTGCCATTGCCAAGCTTATGGGTTGCTCCGTTGGGGATGTGGAAACAGAACTTCAAGTTCTTAAAGATAATGGTTCCTTGCTTGGTTGGGTTCCTTTGCTCAATCCTAAGAAAAGCGAAAATGGGGAGGTTAAATCTGTCATTGAAGTAAAAATCAGTCCTGAAAGGGAGGGCGGATTTGACCGTTTGGCTCATCGTATTTCTATGTTCGAGGAAGTTGAAGCCTGTCACTTAATGTCTGGTGCTTATGATTTGCTCGTGATTGTGAGAGGCAGAAATCTTCATTCTGTTGCTACTTTCGTCTCTGAAAGACTGGCCACAATCGAGGGAGTCCTTTCCACAGCTACCCACTTTCTACTCCGATCCTACAAGGAACACGGACATTTGCTTGGTAAAGATGGGGATAATGCTGAAAAGCCCGCGATTAGTGCTTAATTGCTTATGAACCCCCAGGAATACATTGCCGAGCATGTGCAGGGATTGCCTAGGTCCGGTATCCGCGATTTCTTTGCGATTGTTTCGGAAATGCCTCAGGCAATTTCTCTTGGTATTGGAGAGCCTGATTTTATAACACCCTGGAAAATCCGGGAATCCTCCATTTTTGCTCTTGAGAAAGGTAAAACTTCATACACGGATAATCGTGGTTTACTTTCCTTACGCAAGGAAATCTCCACATATGTGGAAAAACATTTTGGTCCCAGCTACGACCCACGGTCTGAAGTTTTGGTAACTGTGGGAGTATCGGAGGCCATTGATATTGCCTTGCGAGCATTGCTGAACCCGGGAGATAAAGTACTTTATCACGAACCCTGCTATGTATCCTATGCACCCAGTATTTCTCTGGCATTTGGGGAGGCCATACCGGTTGCAACCAGCTCGGAAGATTCCTTTGCCTTGGATCCCGATGCTTTTGAGAAGGCATGGGAGCCTGCTTGTAAGGTTTTGATGCTTAATTTTCCCACCAATCCAACCGGTGGAACTGCAGGCCGTGAAAAACTTGAAAAGCTCGCTAAATTTGCGGTCGAAAAGGATTTAATTGTAATTAGTGATGAAATTTATGCTGAGCTAACATACGAGGGCGAACATCTTAGCATTGCTGCCTTCCCTGGCATGCAGGAGCGGACCATTTTTCTTCATGGGTTTTCCAAGGCTTTCGCTATGACTGGTTTCAGGGTAGGCTTTGCCTGCGGTCCGGACTGGTTAATCGAAGCAATGATGAAAATTCATCAATATTGCATGATGTGTGCCCCCATTCTCAGTCAGGAAGCTGCCATTGAAGCTTTAAGGAACGGAGCGGATGATGTCGCCCGGATGAGAGATCAGTATGC
>JAYQBI010000199.1:0-1917 GCA_038137235.1 Opitutales bacterium
CTGTTGATTCATTTAATTCATTTAACGAATTCTTTTATCGCAAATTAAAACCTTCTGCTCGGCCCATCAACCAAGATGAAGATAGTGTAGTTTTCCCTGCGGATGGAAGGCATTTAGTTATTCCAAATTTAAATAAAAAAAGTTTCATTTACGCCAAGGGACAAAAATTCGAATTACCGCAACTATTAGGAGACCCTAAACTAGCCAAAGATTTTGAAGAGGGAGCTATGGTTATAAGTAGATTATGCCCTGTAGATTATCATAGATTTCACTTTCCTTGTGAAGGAACTGTGAAATCAACTCATTTAATTAATGGTGCACTTTCCTCAGTTAGCCCAATCGCACTTCGCAAAAACCTATCAATCTTCTGGCAAAACAAACGCTACCTTACTGTTGTTGAAAATAAAGAATTTGGAACCTTTTTACAACTAATGATCGGTGCGACTTGTGTTGGTTCCGTTCACTGGACTAGTCAGGTTGGTCGGCATTACCAAAAAGGAGATGAGCAAGGATATTTTTCTTTTGGAGGTTCCTGTGTTATTACCATATTTCCTCCCAATACTCTAAGGTTTGATGCTGACATTACTGATAATAGCCATAACGGTATCGAAACTTATGCCAAAGTAGGTAATAGGCTAGGCAGTTATGACTTATAATTTGTTGTACAACCATTTTTAATGTTCGGATAATCTAGCTATGCAAAAAATTTTAAATTTGCAGAAAAGAGGATTCACAACAATCGAACTTTTAGTTGCCATCACGGTTACAGCTATACTTGCGGGGCTATTACTAAGCATTTCTACAAGCGTTCTTAATACCCAAAAACAATCATCAAGTAGCCTTGAGAGCAACCAAATCGCTCAATTTGTCTTAGATCAAATACAGGAAGATTTACAATGTGCTTTATTTCGCAACGATGGAAATGCTTGGCTCGCTCTTTCTATTTTAAACGATACGGAGAATAGCGGGAATTGGAATAACGAACCACAAGAAGATTTGGTAAAGCCATCAGACCCACAATACTCTCTCAGAATTACAGAATCAGATTGGCCTGATGAAAACAGCCTGCAATTTGACCCTTTTTCTGGACAAGGTCCATTTTCTGAATCTCGATTTGGAGTTGCCGGGACATGGCTCAGGTTTTTCTCCCAATCACCCGAAACAGATCCATCCGCCATAAATTCAGGAGCAGCTCGAGCAATTGCTTATCAAATCATCAGACACGGTGTGACGAACTCTCCCAAATCCATACCTCGGTATCAACTTTTTAGAACCGATGTTACCGCAAAAGATACTTTTGAAGCAGGATACGATCTTGGTCCTGATGGCGGTTATGCTCAAAACGCCTCAAATACTCCGCGAACTGAAAATCAATTTCGAATTCCAACTGCAATTAAAAGTCCTATTTTTGATGGTGATCAATCATTTGCTGATGCAACTATTTTTTCGCTTGCAAGTAACATCATTGATTTTGGGGTTAGAGCTTATGTTACCGAAAAGAAAAGTGATGGTTCTGGAAATTTTAAGCAAATTTTCCCTATAATCTCATCCAAATCATTACAGGGTTTTGATTTTTACTCTGTTCGAAACCCTACTGCTACTTATGAAGGTCCTTTCCCTGATTTTTTGGATGTAATGATTCGAGTTCTAACAAAGGAGGGAGCTAAGGTTATTTCGAACTACGAACTTGGTATAACTCCGAATACAAGTGGTTTAAGTCACGAAGAATATTGGTGGCAGATTGCTGAGAAAAACTCGGATGTTTTCGTCAGGAGAATAAAGATTTTTGGAAGCGGTTTATGAAACCTACAGCTAAAGCTTTCTAAACAAAGCCTTTTTGCTTCCTGTACTTTAGCGGGGTAATTTTCATTTGCCTTCTGAACAATTGAGTAAATGAACTTTGGTCGTAAAACCCGT
>JAYQBI010000200.1:0-1915 GCA_038137235.1 Opitutales bacterium
TGACGTTTTCCATCCTTGGGAACAAAAAAAGATACCTGTGACCTTGTCATGGGAACTTGAAAACGAAGAACCAAAACCACAGGAAGCATGAAACAGCCCTACTTAATCGCCCTCATTCTCTTTGCCCCGTTCTTATCAATAGTGGGACAAGATGAAACCCTGCATCCCTGGACGGATACCCAGGGTAGAACATTAACTGCATCGTTTATAAGTTCAGATGGCAAGACAGTGACGATAAAATGGAACGGGAAAGTTTTTCCGCTGCCAATCAGTTCACTTGCTCCCCAATCTCAGGAATTGGCTAGAAAATTATCTGCACCTTCCAAACCTGAACCTCCATCCGCACCTGTATCCCCTTTTGATGAGATTCTCAATTCCGTGCCTCAGGATGTTCTTGGCCCCGAAGCACTGGATATTGAGCATGAATGGTCCAGTTCCGATGGACGTCCGCTTAAAGCAAAATTCATAAGCCTAAATGGAGACCAATTAAGTTTATCCATGAATGCTGGGGCCAAGCAATTCACTCTGGGCTTAAATCATTTTTCTACCGAATCCCAAGCCCTGGCTAAATTGTTACAATCTTTAGCCGCCAAGCACCGCCCCGTGGTTGCCACTAAGCCAATTACTGCAATTACCCCACCGGCAACTACTCCGGTTGTTCCAACTGCTCCGTCAGCCCCCGCAGTTGGTGCAAACCCACCCGGACCCTCAAAACCACTCCCCTTCCCTAAGGTGACAGAAGACGATTTGGAAAAAGTTCATTCTTGGACCAACTCAGCAGGTAATCCTTTGGAAGCTAGCTTTGTAGCCGCCACAGATAAGGATATTACCCTGAAAATTGCCCGTCGTTCTTCTCCCTATGTGCTTACTTGGGACAAATTATCGCCTGAATCCCAAGCCTTGGGCAAGGCTTTGCAAAAGCTAAAGAAGTCATTGGTTCCAAGTATTCTGCCTGCCAAAGTAAATGTTTTATCTCGATACAGTTCCGGCAAATGGAAAGATTATAACACAATATTGGAAAGCGTCGCTTTTGAAGCAGGTATTTACGCTTATGCTAAATACGACAGCAAATTACAAAGACATCTGATGTTTCCTCTCGATGTTTGGTTTGTAAAAGATGGCCAGCGTCTAGAGGAAACAAAGATGACCCTGACTATCCAGCCCTTTGCATATTCGGCTAGATTCGACGAAAATGGTAAACCAATTATGCGAGATGGCAAACAGGAGTGGCATTATCATCGCAGATGGATAAAAAGCGTCTCTTCGCCTGAAGTTTCCAACGATCGCAGAAAAACTTCCATTGAAGGTATTCTCGATAACGGGTCTGAGTTCGATTTTAATTATGAACTAAGTCAAACTGGAGTTAGTGTTTGGGGTGAAGTTAAGGATTCCCGCCAGGAGGATTACCCTACTCACTTCAGAATTTTTGTGTATTCAACAAGTCTTGCATCAACCACGGAAGCATCGCAAATGACTGCTGCACAAATCAACGAAACCGCAGGTGACGGCACTTTCTACATCGATTTGGTAAAGGGTAAAAAAGTAAAGTTTCCCTTTTCTGAGCAGTTCGTGAGTATCAAACAGAGACTTAGGAAAGAAAGTAAGGGCGAGGACATTTCTATTGCAAAGGTAATTGAATATAAAGGTTCTCCTTTTGGTGATCACCGAGCCAAGATTCAGCACAAAGCAAAAAATACGCAGATGAGATGGGACGAAGGATATGGGGCTAAATTTGCCTTGCAGGGAATCAGAATGGAAGTTGATACGTTTGATTCTATTGAAGCGAAAAACGACAGAGAAAACCAAAAAAAATATAAGGGACTTTCTGAGATTGGCTACGGAGACCGTATTGAAGTAAAAGTATACCGCGGAGACTAACCCGCATTGATATTTTTTCTCCGCTTACTCTTAACTC
>JAYQBI010000201.1:0-1876 GCA_038137235.1 Opitutales bacterium
TTTCACCATCTTGGGTAAGGTGGGAATCAAGCACCACAGAACCGAGGTTACAAACAGCTGTTTCATCCTCTCCGGTATTCAGAGTGATCTCGGTACAAAGGTTGGAACTATGAATGACCCCGGCATGATCCTGAGGACTGCGCACATTGCAGGTATCCTTGAAAGTAATCCATGGGTGCCCGGTTTCAAAAAGCATCTTGAGCATGGCTTTCCAGAGATCAATCGCTGGCATACTGTGCCCCCAGATTTCTCCTTTTTCTGCCTTGGCTTCATATTCGGTGTACTTCTCATCGAATGCTTTTCCGTAGAGGTCGTGCAAGTCTGGCACTTCATTGCTCCGGAAAAGGGTCCAGTTTTCACGGGCTTCCATCCGCTTCATGAACAAGTCCGGAATCCAGTTGGCGGTGTTCATGTCATGGGTCCGGCGACGATCGTCCCCGGTGTTCTTACGTAGCTCCAAAAACTCAAGGATATCGCAGTGCCAGGTTTCCAGATAGGCACAACCTGAGCCTTTGCGCTTTCCGCCTTGGTTAACCGCACACAACTGGTCGTTGTGCATTTTAAGAAAAGGAATCACTCCCTGACTCTCACCATTGGTACCCGCGATGTGGCTACCAGTTCCGCGGACAGCTGTCCAGCTTCCCCCAAGTCCGCCTGCCCATTTGGAAAGAAATGCATTTTCTGCAATCCCGCGGTACATGATCGACTCGATGGTGTCATCCACCTTGTACAAATAACAGGAGGATAACTGGGAATGAGGTGTGCCCGAGTTAAAGAGTGTGGGAGTGGAGGAACAGAACCTGCGACTTTTATAGAGATTGTAAAGTGCAGTGATTTGTTCTTCCGGGTTTTCGTCATGGGCAAACACGCCCATAGCTACCCGCATCCAGAAAAACTGAGGAGTTTCCAAACGGCGTGGGGTTTCACCTGTTTTATCCACCACCAGGTAGCGGTCGTACAAGGTCTGAATACCGAGGTAATCAAAGTCTAAATCTGCGGAGGGATCGATGGCCTGACACAAGCGGTCCACATCCAGTTTCAGCAATTTTTTGTCGAGGCGCTTGATCGCAACTCCCCTTTTCAAATAAGCCTTAAACTCCTTGGCGTGGAAGGTCCGAATTTCCTCGATGCTGTGCTGGGAAACATCCCAACCCAACACTTCCTCGTAAACATAGGTTAGGAGGATACGGGCGGCAAACTTGGCAAAATCAGCATCACGCTCAATCAGTGTCTTGGCATTGAGGATGATAGTCTTACGCAAGTCCACTTCAGTGATTTCTGAAAAGACAGAACGGCGAAGACTTTCTTCGATTTGCTCGGGATTGAGGCACAAATCAAGACCGATGCTGGCAAAATTGATTCTCTTTTTAAGGTCGAGACCGTCCCAGAAAAAAGTGGTTCCATCCTTTTTCTTAACCACGATCATGGAGTCCTGGCGGACTTCATGGTGGTCCACATTACTTTCACGCTCCACCCGTCGGCGGGCCCGGTAAAGGATGTAGGACTCCGCAACCTTGAAGAAGCCATGCTTCATCAATTCTTCCTGTACGATGTCCTGGACATCCTCAATGTTGATGAATGCCTGGCCTGTACCCACGGCACGCCTGCTCACTTCATCGGAAATTTGGACTGCAGGTTCAGAATCCAAGCGCAAAGAAAGGAAGGCTTTACGGATCGCCACCTCAATCTTGGAGGAATTCCAGGGAACCACTTGCCCACTTCTGCGAATCAGGCGAATCTGGGAGCTATCAACAGGAGCATTGGTGGCAAACACCCCGTTTCCAGATGAACCATGGTTGGACCGTGAAAAAACAAGGCTCTTGGCCACATCATAGGCATCGTTTTCAACCAATGCTTTTTCGATCAGTTTGTGAAG
>JAYQBI010000202.1:0-1866 GCA_038137235.1 Opitutales bacterium
TACATGTCGAAGGCTGGGTGGAACAAGGTGATCAAATTGTAACCGTGACCAATGTGTTGGCAGATGGAAAGGTCATCGAAAGTATCCAGCTCAGGGAAGCGGAGCACTGTTATGAATAATTCTCTAACTTCTCAATCTTGCTAGAAGAAAAATTGCAAGTAAAGCTGATAGGTAAGGAACACTAGCACCCAAAGTAGGGCTGATTATCCCGACTTCAGCCAATGAATCGGACAGTGTTCGAACTACATAGAATAAGAGTGCAGCGAATATTGTTAAGCCACCAAGTTTTCCCAAAGACGTTGAAAGCCTACTCGTCCCGAGAGTTAATCCACCTAGAAGAGCAATTAAAAATGCAGGTCCGCTCCAGATTAGTTGAGCTCTCCGCAAACGATGAGGATTAAGAAAAATTGTCTCTTTATTCGGGTACTCTTGAAGTAAAAAATTAAGTTGATTAAAAGACAACTTCTTGGGTTTTTCTCCGAGCAACATATGCAACGATGGGTTGTCATCAAATCCAATACCCTTAAATACATCAAACTCTTTCCTCAAAAGAGGACTTTTAGAATCTTTAAATACCTCACCAAGCTCAAACAATGATGATGGTTTCCAATTAATGCCGCACCCATCCTTATTTGGAGCGGGAATTCCTTTTTTGGTACGAAAGCCAAGGAATTTTCCCTTGTAAAAAGTCCAGCCTTGCTCCGGAAACCAGCTTGCTTTTTCTGCCCATACTCTAAATACATCTCGACCTGCCTTGTCATAATGAAAAAGCTGAACATTGTGACCCTCCATTTTGCTTTCATCAAAAGAAGAAAAATACCACATTCGATCTTTGCCTATTTTCATCGTTAGCGGTTTTAAACCATGGGACTTAGCATAAATTGAATGATCATCACCTATGGCTGAGGAGCTAACCAACCAAGAAGTGTAACTAATGATCAATCCGAAAAAAAGCACCGAGCGAAAACACCAAACAGTCGAAATTCCTACTGATTGGATAGCAGTCCACTCACCACTCTTTTTTAAAAAACCCGTTAAAAACAAGCTTGAGAATAAGGCACTAATCGGAAGCAACCAAGGGAGATAAGGCCAACTCCAATGAACTAAATCAATGAAAATAGAATCAGTCTCCTTGGGAAACACATTGGTAATATCCTCAGCAATAGAAAAAATGCACAAAAAAGAGATAAGAAAAATTAAACAGCCAAAAAACAGAACCAACCACTCTTTTAGGATATATTGGTCAATCGTTTTCATTTTATGATGATATTCTGAAGGAATTATGGATCATTTGATTAATTATCTTAACCCTTGCGGTTAGTTAAGCGAATTCCCAAAATGAAGGGAACAAGCTGTCTTTCTTAAACTACAAGAATTCAACATGAAAAAGATGTGTATCTATATTATCATTTTTTGCCCACTCTTTGTTTTTGCGAGTAACGAATCGGCTTTAGATTGGGAAGCCCATTTAAATGATTTCTTCGGGCAGTATATTGTCAGCCCTTTGGCTGCTCTTTTATTCTGGCCGATCCCTGTTATTCATATGCCCCTAGTGGTTGCCTGGTTATTGGGAGGTGCGTTGTTCTTCACCATCAAGATGCGGTTTGTGAACATTCGAATGTTCAAACATGCATTCAAACTCGTGTTTTCCAAGCAGGAGAAAAATGAATCTAAAAGTGGTGAGGTCTCCCACTTTCAGGCTCTTACCACTGCCCTTTCGGCGACAGTTGGCCTGGGAAATATTGCTGGCGTGGCGATCGCTATTGGCATGGGTGGCCCGGGGGCAACCTTTTGGATGATTCTTGTCGGTTTTCTTGGGATGTCCTCAAAATTTACCGAATGTACTTTAGGCCAAAAGTACCGCAA
>JAYQBI010000203.1:0-1809 GCA_038137235.1 Opitutales bacterium
CTACCCGACTCGGTTCAGCGTTTCGATATGAAAAAATCAGCCAACCAAGCTCTTCAACAAAGGAACCCGCACTCGATTTAGGATTGGATTACTCCCACCTATTTCAAAAGTTTATTGCCCTTGAAAGCAGCCTATCCTTTGTCCCCATTCTTGATGATATAGGCGATTATGTATTAAATTATGATTCAGCTATTTCGATGCTACTTGCAGCGGATCGAGAATGGCACATCCGCACAGGTTTCTCAGGGGCTTTTGATTCTACCCCTGGACCTGAATTAAAAACTTCTGACATCCGGTATTACATTAGGTTCACTTTCGATATTTGAATCGTTATAACTACCCGAAAACCTGCTTAAGAAAAAAACAAAACATCGAGATTAATAAAAGAAGGATTATCTTCTTTGGAATATTGATTTTTAGCACTTTTCTTAGTTTAAAATGCGTTACTAGCAGTAAAGCTCATTGAAGTCTCAAAAGAATCATACTCAGAAATACCAAGACTTTGACCTTTTGTATTCACCCACCTATTCGAATATCTTGTTCCTAAATCAAAGTTCAACCATTTTAAGATTTTCCATGAGAAGTTGATACTCGAATATGCCAACCAATCAATCCTGCCATCGTAATCATACTTCAAAAAATTCGAACGACTCAGACCTATACTATTTAGTAACATAAATTGTTCTTCATCACCAAAAATTTTAATAAAATTTAAACTTAGTCCGATTTGTAAATTGTCATCTTCATCTTCTTGAAGTGGCTTTTGTCCTTTAATAAGGGATCGCCTGATCATTGCGTCAAAAATCAATAAAGATGAATCACCAGAAATAAAAATATTAGAAAGTTGTAGCGACGGAACAATCGAATCAAACTGCTTATTGAAATTCCTCAAGCTATTTGAAAATCCAAATTCAACTGCAGGTGAAAGGCTAAATGTACTACCAAACTCAAAGCTCAATCCACCTTTAACCATCGAATAGATATAGTTCAAAGAATCTGGATCAACTATATCTTTTTCTATGTATAGCCCATTTTGTACGAGAAAATCTACTTTTGGAATCATCGTAACATAGGAACCAAACTCCACTGGTAACATTGAAGATACCCCAAAAGATGTTTCCAACAAAGCAGTTCCTACTGCATCATCCTCTAACTGCAGAACATTACTATTGTAAACAGGTCTAATATTGCTGAAGTAAGATAAAAGAAGCGAAGAATCTTCTAGTGCAACAGTATCACTACTCTCTTTTTCCTCAGAATAAATTTCTCGGATAAAAGTGGTAGCTAGCGAGCCCAACGGAATGATTCCAGGAGCCAAAGCATCTGGCTTTGGTCCTACCCAATTAAGTGAACTTTTATCAGGAAATGATTTGAGTGCCTCAGAATTCGTTCTGTGAGAAAATGTTGGTTCAACATTATCATTTTGGTCATAGGGTTTATCATGAATTTCATCAAAGAATTCATTTTCATATGGATCGCTGATGATATATTTTCTATTCGCTAGTGACCCGAGAGGAATAGATCCAGGAGCAATATGCTGAGGGCTATCTCCGACCCAAATTCTTGAGACCGTTACAATTTGTTGCTGCCCAATATTCGAGTCCAGGGATGAATAACTTCTAGGTAAGCTGAACTCATTCGCAAGGCAATCTAAGTAAGCAAACTCAAAACAAACAACTGCGAGCAAAAAATATTTAATTTTAATGATTTGCATCAATATTTTTAGTACCAATTAATAAAGAAAATACCAAGTGGATTGTTAAGTTATTAAGGATTGACCAAGTCTAAGGATACCATCCATGATTTTGC
>JAYQBI010000204.1:0-1809 GCA_038137235.1 Opitutales bacterium
CTCAAGCTCGCCCGCTACCATGGGGCGGACCATTGCTATTTATTTGTCGATGAGATCCACCGGTTCAATAAGGCCCAGCAGGATTTGTTGTTGCCCGACATCGAATCCGGGGAGGTCCGCCTAATCGGTGCCACCACTCACAACCCCAGGTATTACATCATCGATCCGCTCCTCAGCCGTTCCCATCTCTTCACTCTCAAGTCCCTCAGTCAGGAAGTGATTGTCGAAGCATTGGCCGAATGCCTCACCGATATGGATCGTGGGCTTGGGGAGAGAAAGTGCACCGCACAAAGAGAGGCCCTCCCCAACCTCGCCCTTTTTGCGGAGGGGGATATGCGCCGGGCCTACAATTTACTGGAAACCCTGGTTGAAGGATTGCCCGACGGGGCAGTGCTGGGGGATGCTGAAGTTTCCGCCTTTGCTCAGGAACGGGGGGTACGATACGACCGCGATGAGGATGAGCACTACGACACCGCATCCGCCCTCATTAAAAGCATGCGGGGGAACGATCCCGATGCCGCCGTCTACTGGCTCGCGAAGATGCTGGCCGGCGGGGAGGACCCACGATTCATTGCCCGCCGCCTGGTCATTTTTGCATCCGAGGATGTTGGCTTGGCCGATTCCCGGGCCCTGCTGATGGCGGATGCTGCTTTTCGTGCCTGCGAGACCATCGGGTTGCCCGAGTGCGAGCTCAACCTCGCCCATGTGGTTTTGTTTCTGGCCACCTGTCCCAAGAGCAACAGTGCCACTCTGGCCATTGGGGAGGCGAAGCGGGCCCTACGGGAGCAACCCGTCCAGTCTGTTCCTTCCTCGGTCCGGGACCGTCATGGTCGTAATCGTAAGGACCGGGAGGAAGGAGAGGAGGGTTACCTCTACAGCCATGAATTTCCCGAGAACATATCCGGTCAGCAATACCTCGAAAAACCGATCACTTTATACCGCCCGAAATCTTCGGGTGCCGAATCGGCCATTGCCGAGCGGTTGGAAAAGTGGAAAGCCCTGCGGTCTCAATTAAATCCTTAAATTATAATCTCTATCAGAACCTCGCAGAATGCTTGCCAAAGTTAACCTATATGTTAACCTTTATATATGTGCAGAAAGATAATCTTCTACAAATCGAAAACAGGGAATTGCCCAGTGGAGGAATTTTTGGACTCACTTTCTGGCAAGCAAGCCCAGAAAGTTGTTTGGGTACTACGCTTAATTGAGGAATTCGAAGTAGTGCCTAGTCAGTACTTCAAGAAGATGGTAAATACGAAAGACCTCTGGGAGGTTCATGTCAGCCAGGCTTCAAATATTTTTCGTTTTCTTGGCTTTATGGATGGCGACCAGTTGGTGGTTCTTTGTCATGCCTTTCAGAAGAAAACTCAAAAGACTCCTCTACCTGCCATCCGATTGGCTGAGGATAGAAAATTAGACTACTTTAGGAGGAAGAAAAAATGAATGATCTCAAAAAATATACCAATAAAAGAAAATCTCAGGATCCAGAATTTGCCAAGAATTTGGAAAGGGGTTACGAGCAATTCAAAATTGGAGTGATGTTAAAAAGTGCCCGTGAAGAGGCTGGTATAACTCAGGATGAGCTAGCCAGGCGGTTAAACACAAAGAAAACAGCAATCTCCAGGATAGAAAACCATGCGGAGGATATTAAGCTATCTACCCTAGAGAAGTTTGCCCATGCCCTTGGCAAAAAGCTCAAACTGGAAGTCGCTTAAATTTATATCTTTAATTCGGAGTTCCAAACAGGAGTAAGCTACTTCTTGTCGGTGGTTTTACCCTTCCAACTGGAACTTTTTTTCGAGGCTCTTA
>JAYQBI010000205.1:0-1803 GCA_038137235.1 Opitutales bacterium
ACAATGCTGAAATTGCATTGATACTGGAAATTCGCTGAGCGAGGAAAGCATTGGCTGTGAGTTTGGAAAGCTCGGAAGACCAAAGGTTGGTGGTAATAATCCTTTCACGGGGCACCCACTGGGCATAAATGCTGACCACTTTTTCCACGGCCACTTTTCCGGCATCAGATGTTTCGCCACCGATTAAGACACGGTCTGGATTTTCCAGGTCCGTCATCGCCGTACCCTCCGCTAAAAATTCCGGATTTGAAATTACTTGGTATTTATGACCATTGTTAGCCGAGTCCAAAATTTCCTTCACCATTTGGGCGGTGCGGACTGGCACAGTTGATTTTTCAACCACGATTTTATCTCCTCCTCCCGCCCGGGCAATTCCACGGGCACAGGATTCTACAAATCGCAAATCAGCGGCCTGGCCCGAGCCCGACCCATAGTCCTTGGTCGGAGTGTTTACGCTAATGAAGATGACATCGGCCTCGCGGATTTTTTCATTCACATCGGTGCTGAAAAACAAATTCTTATCCCGGTTTTGAGAAACGATCTCTTCCAGACCAGGTTCATAGACAGGAAGATCGCCGGAGTTCCATGCGGCAATACGCTCCGCATTGAGATCGACAACCGTTACCTGCGTACCTGCACACTTATGTGCAATCATTGCCATAGTGGGTCCGCCCACATATCCTGCTCCAATACAACAAATTTTCATCGCCCCAACCTATAGCAGGAATTAAAGGATAGGGTAAACATCAGAATGGACATCTTACACACCCTCACCTTGGCATCCACTTCCATAATCGACGATATCATTCATTTCCCCTGGGGAAGAATGTTTCTGATCGGTTGCCTTATTTATGTGATTCTATGTATTTACGCATGGATATTTGCGGACCGTATTTTATTCCCTGCACCGAAGAATCCTGGTTACAACAACGATGAGAGTGTATTTTTTTTAAAAACCACAAATGATGCGAGGATTGCCTGCAAGCATTGGATTTCTGAAAAGCCCAAGGGACTTACCATACTCTACAGTCATGGAAATGCTGAGGACATTGGCAGAGTGGAAGATTTTTTGCAGACTTGGCTAGCGGATGGTTGGTCAGTTTTTGTCTATGATTATCCTGGATACGGACATAGTTCAGGCAAACCCTCTGAGCATGGATGTTACGATGCCATCGATGCTGCCTACGAACACCTGCGCCAAAAACTGGAGCTTCCTTCCGATAAAATTGTAGTTTGGGGAAGATCACTGGGTACCGGCCCATCCTGCTACCTTGCAGAACGGGAAAAGTTTGGCGGATTAATCCTGGAAACTCCGTTTATTACCGCTTACCGTACCGTTACTGAAACGACCGTTCTTCCCTGGGACCGCTTCCGCAATATCCAACGGGCACCCAAAATACAAAATAAGTCTCTGGTTATTCATGGTCACGAGGATGAAATAGTTCCATTCCGGCATGGTAAAAAGGTGTTTAATGCACTCCCCGAGCCTAAGAAATTTCTCGAATTCATTCATGCCGGCCACAATGACCTGCCTGAAATTGGAGGCGAAAAATATCGCGACGGAATTAACGATTTTCTAAATGATGTGCTTGGGGGTTGATTTCCACACACACCCTCGCTAATCCTAGTTTTCGTGATCACTGCGTGATCGCAAAACGGGATATTGTTATTAAGGGTGCTGGAAAGATAATTTATGTTGGGAATGAATCATAGAGAAGGGCGGATTTTCCGATTGGCTCTGTTTGGTCACATTCTCTTGGCCTTTTGTCTCTTCATTTACAGTTTTATTCCAAGTTGCGAAGA
>JAYQBI010000206.1:0-1783 GCA_038137235.1 Opitutales bacterium
GTTCTATCAATGTGGGATGAAAAGCACCCAAAAATACCTATAATTAATAAATGCCCAAAAGTTGCGATCAAGAGTTTGGGGAATCTTTTCACCGCTTCTTTCTGAGGTTTTTTTTAGAAATATCCCGTTTATGCCGAGTAATGAAATTATTGAAACTTGGAGTATTTGATTTGTAAGCGTGCTTGCTGCGCTAATTGACCGTAAAATATTGGAGGCGTTTCAAATTTACCTGTTAGTTTGGATCTGAGGTAGTGAGAACCAAGATCCAAATCATCAACTTCCTCAAGACCAGTTGTACCAGCAATCACACTCTCACCAGGTAATAATTGACGAGAAGATCCAAAAGAATTTATTACAATTTTACCGATCAGTGAACTAACATGTAAGTTACCAAAGATGCCAACCTCCACAAAAAAAGCACAAGGTTGAGTACTGGAAACTAAAAGACTGGTAGAATTTGATTGTATCTTCAGTCCAATAATTTTCCGAGTTGAACACAAAGAAAAGGAGCCTGAATTAAGTTGTAGCGAATTCGAGGAGATTAAGGAAAAGTCTGCAGCATCAAGGCACCGTAGAATAAAACTATCATTTCTTGATTCTTCAAATTCGATTCCCCCCTGAGGTAGCACAGTAATTTGTCTCCCCTCTCCAATATATTCTTTGGGGGAAATCCTGTCCCTTTGTTTCCAAATCTTGCGGATGAGGACTTTGCCATAGGTTTGCCTGACCCGAAAATGCTCAGGTTCAAATTTAAGAGGTAATAAATTATCATCCTTCTTTTGATTCGATTCATTGGACTGCAGGTATCTCTCAACTACCATTCGTTCCCTTGTCCTTGAAATCAATTCTTCCACATCGGTTCTTCGTGGATGTTTAGGTAAGTGGCGCATATGCCGCATTGCTAGGTTCAATTCCAAAAGAGCCCGTGAGAATTCTTTACTTTCAGATAGTTCATAACCTCGTAGGTAATGATCTTCAATCATCGCATCGCGCTCAGAACTAGCGAATACTTGTGCAGTTAGGAACAAAGACAGGAAAACCAATGAATTCCTGATAGAATTTTCTGACAAAAATAAATAGATCATGAGGAGCAGATTAACTTCTTAGGACAATTGAAATGGGTCAACACCGCATTCAATGGACTTTTATTTGACCAAGTCTTCTTCCTCCAGTACTTGAACCTCAAAATCTTCCAGTGTTTTGGCATCTCCCACCAATGCTCGGTAATGTCGTTTGGTTCGCAATGCCTGAATTAATGCCTGCTGCCTCATTTTTTTGAACAGTTCTGGAGGTTCTTCAAAGTTAGTAAACAGAGACGATGTTGCCATAAGCGTGGAAAGTTCAACATTCATCTTTCGACTAAAGTCATCATCCATTGCAAAGACAAGTTCCCCTGGAGCAACTCTAACGGATGTTTTGTCTGCCATGTTAAAATTTAATTCTCCCAGTAAACCAATTATCTTACATCCACCATTCGTTGTAATCTCAAGAATGAACGCAAAAGGGGTACTAGGTTCAATTGTTAGCTCACCAAGCGGATACTCAATGATCAAATCTGATGGTCTCTCCTTTGCTGAAAATAAATATATTCCGGAATATGCCTCGATTTTTGAAGAATCTGACTGCAAAAAACCAGCAGGCCCCACGACACGGCTTATTAATTTTTGGCCACCATTTGGTGTAAACTCAAAACCGGATTTGGGAAAAACAGTAACCTTTCTGCCCATAGCAAAAAATTTTCGTAAGTTGTCGATTTTACTATCTGTCCATTTTCGATTCAAGG
>JAYQBI010000207.1:0-1768 GCA_038137235.1 Opitutales bacterium
CGAATCCCGCTTCCGCTTGGATTCTCTCCACCTGGTGGTTGTGGAGAATTGAGGGGTTCAGTTGGAAATAGCTTCCAACAGCTTTTCCTCTATTACTTGCCAGTGTTGATCTAGGTCCACACTGGTTACCTTAATTTCAAAACCATTTATTTTAAAATTTAGGTCAAGGTTCTGGTCAATAGCAGGGTAGAGCAGTTGCCCCTGCACATTCTCCCAGCCCGCCATGGCACTGGCATTCCTCAAGTATGCACCCAGCTGGTATAGATGGCCCGATCTAATCTTTAACTGCTCGTATCTAGATGCCATGGTTTCCTTGTAAAACTTGCAGTCAATAATTCGCTTAAAACCTTCGGCCTCCAAGGTGACATCCGTTTCCATGATCGGGATATGAGGTCTGGATACCTCATCAAATTCTCCATCCCATGGAATTTGCCTGCCTGAAACCTTGCACCACGGCATGTGAATCGTCGCAAAGTTCCTAACAAACTTTTCAAACAATGCAGCCATGGCTTGGTGTTCCATGAAAGGATCAAAGAATTCTCTTCTTCCAGATCTCTCGTTTGGGTTCAACGATCGCAAAAGCAGCCTGCATATGGCAATGGGCATCCGATACCTTCGGTTATTCCTATGAATCCGCACACGAGCACAAATCGATTCTGAAATTCTGATCGAACGAACCCCGGTAAAAAGTTTCTGAGCCTGTCTTATTTCTTGCCTAACCCTTGTTGTCAAAGCTCTCGAACGGAGTGCCAATTCGCACCCAGCTTTTAAAATTCGGTTAGAGAGGCAATCAATGCTGAGCTCATCAAACTCACACACCATTCTTCCCTGCCTATCAATGAGTCGTTTCTTGCTCTCATGAAGAAGTACTCTTCCTTGCAATCGAGAGGTTTCCTCAACTCTTTCCAGATACTGTCTTTCAAGACCTCGTTTCTTGAGTTGATTGATTGATCGGGCTAAAGCCAACCCCAACAAATTAAGGGAGTCAGGGCAGTGTTCCGCATCAACTGAGGTTATCTTTTGATCGGGCAACTTGTCATATGCATAGCATAGCAAGTAATAGAGATTTTCTATCGGAATATCCCGACTCATTTTATGATCAGTCGTTTTTTCCAATGATGGATTTTGCAGAATCCAGCCCTGCAGGATCATCCATCCAGTATTCTTCAATTAACGGTAATACCTCAAACTCAACGACCTCATCAAACCACTTCTCTTCGTCTTCTATTTTACTGGTGGGTACAAAAAAGCTGTGCCCAATACGGAAGCCTTTTCCCAGGTTCATTAAGTCTTCCTCAATCTTGCGGTTCAGCTCACCCATGGTCGCTCGGATCCGCTCAATCATAGTATTTGAAATGTTTCTTTTTGTAAGTACCTCAGCAAATACCTTTGAACTGAACCCTGGATCCATTTCTAAAAATGCAAACCTTCTACGCAATGCATAATCAACCAGAGACAATGACTTGTCTGCAGTATTCATTGTTCCGATCAAGTGTAGATTGTCTGGTACATGAAAAGCATCATCTCCTGTACCACCATAAGTCAAAGGCATGGCATATCTTTTATCCCGCTTGTCCGGTTCAATTAACATCATCAACTCACCAAAAATCTTCGATAAATTCCCCCGGTTTATTTCATCGATGATAAAAACGAAATCATCATCTGGGCTACCCTTTGCCTTTTCACAAAACTCATAGAAAATACCGTTTCTTAGTTTGAATTCTCCATCTTCATTTGGGCGAAACCCTTGGATGAAATCCTCGTAATT
>JAYQBI010000208.1:0-1762 GCA_038137235.1 Opitutales bacterium
GCCCATCGTAGGTGTAGAGGTGCGGAGCGGGATACTCCAACGGCTCGATTTCAATCCCTCTTGGGGCATCCCATGTCACTGTGGTGGGGTATCCACCTTCCCCGGAATTCTTCCAGTAGACATGCCAGTTGGGAGAGAGCTTGACCTGGACCCCCAGCCATCCATGAGTTCCTGCCGATACATACGAATGATCTGAAATAAGTTCTACGGCCAAAAATTCATCGGGTGATTGACCGAATGTAGCCCCCCCCCATAACCACAAGCTAGAAAGAAGAACAAGGAAATGTGAAAGAAATTTTAAAAGGCTCGCCGACATTACGGGGAGAACATCAGAGGTTAGGGAAAAAGGTTTAAACTCCCTCGGGAACTCTCACAAAATTCTTCAAAACTATTTTGAAGAGAACTCGGCCATACCACGAAATCAGGCAAAGTTTGAAAGGCATGAACCTGAGGAATTTTATCAATTCCAAGCTCAAGACCTGCCAGAAAATTATCGAATGTTTTTTCCCATGGAATCTCCAATCGCTTGGGAATGGTTGATCCTTTCCAATCGTTGAGTCCAAGTCTGGTCATTGCAATATCTTCGATATCAACAGTAGATGTAGGCAAATTTCTCTCCGACTGCAAAGAAACCAGCCAATACCCGGCGGTTTTCCTGATGATCGATTTCAAATCGCTTTGATCGATGCCAACAGTTGATCCCGTTAATTCAGAACTCACATCAACTCCCAATCCGTTAAAATCAACGCGCGAAACTTCCTTTGGACTAAAATTTGGCATATTGCCAACAAGAAAAAAGACAATATCAGGATCATAGCTCATCGCCGTGGAAAGACCGTACCATGGCCCAACTACTCCGATCAAAGGCTTTGCGTAAAGTAATTCTTTGGGATAAAATTGGTTTCTTCCTTCTTTCAAACCTTCCGATGTGGTGCCTAAACTAGTAATCCAGTCGGTCGCATATTTTTTGTTTTCATCACTTGCCCGTAAGATTGTTTTTCCGAGGGCATGAGCTTCCCTGAGGTTCCAGCACAAAACCACATTAAAATAGGAATTCCCAGAGAGTTTGGTTAATGAATCGAGCACCGCTATTTTCATTCGATCCATCCTTTCTGCTGCACCATCTCCATCCAACTGATAATCCCCAACATCTAAGAGATAAACTACATGTTTCCCCTCATACTCTTGACCAAGAAACTCGACCTCAGAAGCAAGCTCATCAGCAGTTGGCTTTTCCACTAAATTCGGAGATGAATTGAGGAGCTCGCTAAGTTCTCTTCGCTTTTTAATCTCAGGGGTTTCAGCAAGAAGGCTTTCTGGATTAAAATCCTCATCTTGCAAGGAAAATTGATCAACCTGCTTAATCAAACTTTCAAGCTCCAACTCATTTTGTTGAGCAACCAACGAATTATTATTTAATAAGGTATCATTTTGTTCCTTTTGTGCCGTTTCAATAACTGGGAAAGCATCAATCAGGGCCTCTGCATCATGAGGTGATGCCATTTTCCAAACCACCCAGACAATCCCCAACCCAAGGTTCACCATTATACTGAGAATCAGCAAAGTACTAACATACCATGGGATATATTTTACTTTCTTTGTACGAGGTGCCCTACCCATGGATTTGGGTGTACCTTGTTCATAAATCTTACCACCATTTTTGATAAGATGATCATGCCAAGTTTGGAACTGTTCAGCCGTAATACCATATTTTTTACACTGATCCTCCTTTGGAATTCCCCTGATGATGGACTCCAAAACA
>JAYQBI010000209.1:0-1724 GCA_038137235.1 Opitutales bacterium
CAGGAAACCACCAACCTAGCTACCCGTTTTTCCAAGAGAGCCACACAGATGAAACGTGAACGAAACCAACTTTTTAACCAAGCGATTAATGAATCCCCCTACGATTAAACATTATCGAACATTTCACAGATTATCAAAGAAGCAACAATGTAGATAAGACTATTGAATATTTATCTCTACACTGCAACTTTCCTAAATTATCGTGAGCTTTACTAAAGATATTTGATGAAAATAGGAATTATTGGTGCGGGTCCAGCGGGATTAACCGCCGCTTATAAATTGAGCAGTCAAGGTGCCAATGTTACGGTATTTGAAATCTCAGATCTACCCGGAGGTCTTTCCAGATCATTTGAATTATGGGGACAGATTGTTGACCTCGGTCCTCACCGTTTTTTTAGCAGAGACCCCCGAGTAAACCAACTTTGGCTAGAAGTTGTGGAGAAGGATTTCCGAATGGTTGATCGGCTTACGAGGATCTATTACAACAAAAGATTCTTTCATTATCCGCTTAAACCAACCAATGCACTTTGGAATCTCGGCTTCTTAACTTCCTTTCTTTGCGTATTAAGTTACCTTCGACAAAAAGTTTTTCCTCAGCGAGTTGATAGCAACTCCTTTGAAGGATGGGTGGTTGAACGATTTGGAAGAAAGCTCTACGAAATATTTTTCAAGTCGTATAGTGAAAAACTTTGGGGTATTGATTGCACTGACTTAGACTCTGATTTTGCTGCACAGAGAATCAAAAAGTTTTCCTTATTTGAGGCCATAAAAAACTCAATAGGACTAGCTAAAGTAGAGCACAAAACACTGGCAGATACTTTTGCTTATCCGATTAATGGAACTGGAATGGTTTACACCCGGATGGCAGACAGCATTCAAAAAAATGGCGGAGAAATTCATTACAATAGCGTGGTAACCAAATTAGTGCATGAAAATCAAGAGGTTCAAACAATTGAACTTTCAAATGGTAAGCAATTTCAATTTGATCATGTCATTTCGACAATGCCCATTACCAACTTGATCCAAGGTTTGGAATGTGAATCAACGAAAGTTAATAAGGCTAAGGAAACCTTAAAATTCAGAAATACTATTTTAGTTTTTTTAGAAATTGAGGGAGATGATCATTTTGATGATCAATGGTTATACATTCACTCACCTGATCTCGATGTCGGACGTATAACTAATTTTTCAAATTGGGTACCCGAAATCAAAAAAGACAGCCCCAATACTATTATGGTTTTGGAGTATTGGGGTAATAACGATGATGTTTTATGGCTCGAGGACGATGATTCTCTAGTTGAAAAAGCCTCTGCAGAGTTAAAAAAGACCGGCCTGATAAAAAATGCATCCGTTTTAAATGGGGTAGTCAAAAAAATCCCTAAGAGCTATCCCATTTATTCGAAAGGTTACAAAGAGAGTTTGAATGTTGTCTATGCGTACCTCAAAGAATTTAAAAATTTATCAGTAATTGGTCGTTATGGTGCGTTTAAATACAATAACCAGGACCACAGTATTTTAATGGGATTATTGGCTGCGGAAAACATCCAAAATAATAACGAAAACAATCTCTGGGATGTTAACAGTGACTACGAATTTCAGGAGTCATGTCGAATTACTGAGTCAGGAATTGTTCAGACATAGAGTAGGCCAATTCGGTTTACTTTTTTCAAAACTTTAAGCATGAAAAATATAATCCCTTCTCTTTGCATTTTTTCTCTAACAAC
>JAYQBI010000210.1:0-1722 GCA_038137235.1 Opitutales bacterium
GAGCATGGAGAGGAGCTTTTTCAGGCTGCTGAAAAGGCTGGGGTTACCTATGGGTTTGAAGCGAGCGTGGCCGGGGGAATTCCCATTATCAAGGTGCTTCGGGAAAGCCTGGTCACCAATGAATTTCCTCTGATCTATGGGATTCTCAACGGCACATCCAATTACATCCTTACCCGGATGGAAAAAGAAGGGGCCAGTTTCGAACAAGTGCTCGGGGATGCCCGTTCGCTCGGTTATGTAGAAGCGGATGAGGCCCTTGACCTCGACGGGGTGGATGCGGCCCATAAAGCAGTCATTCTCGCTTACCTTGCCCACGGAATTTGGGTCAATTTAAACGAGGTGACGGTGGAAGGCATCCGCAGAATTTCCAACGAGGATTTAGAGGCAGCCGACAACCTGGGTTGTCGGATTAAACTGATCGGTGTAATCCGCAGAAACTTTTCCAATAATCATGTCTCCGTCGCGGTGCATCCCGCCTTGATACCTCTGGGGGAAACCATTGCCCGCACCGATGGGGTGCATAACGGAGTCTGCCTCAGTGGTTCGGTGGTGGGTACCGTGGTTCTTACCGGGCGTGGTGCCGGACAGGACCCCACTGCAAGTTCAGTAATTTCTGACATCGTTGATGTGGTTAAGGGGATGAAAGGAATCTCTTCATCTCCTAAACTTCGCCATGTCTCCCCTGAGGAATGCTCACCCGCATCACCCGAAGAAATTGAGGGTCGTTTCTACCTGCGACTGTCGGTGGATGACCGCCCTGGGCAGTTGGCCAAGGTGGCGGAATGTATGGCCGATCACGGGATCAGTCTGGCGACAGTCTCTCAGACCCCTCATGAAAATGACCAACCGGCCAGTTTGATTTTGACGACTCACCAGACCAATGAGCACTCCATTGCCCAGGTATTGGAAAAATTAAAAGATCTTCCTGGAGTTATGGACGAGCCTGTGCTTTTTCGAATGTTTGATCCCAACGGAATTTCCTAAAATGAATGTGGTGGTACAAAAGTATGGCGGCACCTCAGTCGCCGATGTGGACCGGATTAAGAAAGTGGCCCGTCGGGTCAAAGCCACGGTCGATGCAGGCAGTGGTGTATTGGTGGTGGTCTCTGCCCGTGCGGGGGTAACCAACCAGTTGATTGAACGGGCCAAGGCCATTCAGAAAAATCCCTCCGAGCGGGAACTTGATATGCTTATGACCTGTGGAGAGCAGGAAACCATTGCTCTTCTCTGCATGGCCCTCCATGCCATCGATGTGCCAGCCGTTTCCAGGACTGGTTGGCAAGTGGGTATTGTCACCGAAGGATTGCATGCCAAATCACGCATCCGTGAGGTTCAGGGCGGGGACTTACGCAAACAGATCCGTGCTGGCAATGTGGTGGTGGTAGCCGGATTTCAGGGAGTTAATGAGAAGGGCGATGTCACCACTTTTGGCCGGGGTGGGTCCGATCTTAGTGCGATTGCATTGGCTGGCTCTTTAAATGCGAAAGCCTGTCAAATATACACGGATGTCGAAGGTGTTTACACCGCCGATCCCCGCATTGTTCCTGATGCCCGTAAGATCCCAGAGATCAATTACGAGGAAATGCTCGAACTCGCCAGCAGCGGATCTAAAGTGATGCAGACAAGAGCAGTTGAGTTTGCCCAGAAACATGACATTCCATTTGAAGTACGATCCAGTTTTTCCAAAAAATCCGGAACCATGGTAAAAAAGAAAGTAAAATC
>JAYQBI010000211.1:0-1696 GCA_038137235.1 Opitutales bacterium
GCCTTTGCCTGATCCCATGTGAAGGAGCCCTCGATTAATTCATAAGTCGAATACCCATTTATTTCTTCCAGATCGGTAAGACCATCCCCATCGCTGTCTCTCGTATCCGCTGGATCATCCACCAGCACAATCGAAAGTGCGGATTGAGCGGTAGTGCCCCCTCCAGTGGTTGACTGCACACGAATGGAATAATTTAAATCGTTTGATTCGTAATCAAAAATAGAAGTGGTCTTCAGGGTGCCGTTGGACTCGAGAGTGAACAATGAATTATTACTGTCCCCTTCGCCGCTGACCAAAGAATATGAAAAGGTGTTCCCGTCTGCATCACTCTCGGAAAATTTACCGACGATGGTACCAGCCGGTTCATTTTCATAAATTCTTAGTTCACGGGAAAAATCAATGACCTCATCGGACTCAGCAGTAATCAGGGCAGAAGTGACCTGAAATGCAGATCCTGCCTTGCCGTAAAATTCAAAACCGCTGAATTTACCAGCATCCTCAGCAAGAACGAAAAGCTCAATTTGGGCGATCCCCACGCCATCATCCCAATCTTCAATTTCGATTTCATATGTACCAGCGGGTAAGCTTAAAAACTCAGCAGCTTCCCAGTCACTTTGGGGGTTTAAACCATGGGCAGTTAATTGATCAGCATATGCACTGGAGTGAATGCCCTCATAATCAAGCCAGTCATCCAAATACCTGTTAATTCCACTTCCTTCAATATCAAGTCCTACATCGCTCGCTGCACTTTCGATTTCCAGGCTTGGGCCAAGTGCACGGGCAACAACCCCAGCACTCTCCTCCAAAGTAAAGCGAAGGGATAGGCTTTCGTAATAAGGCACCCCGCCACGGACGGCAACCAACCGTTCAAAATCCAACCCGCTTAAGTCTTTGAGCACACGCAAGCTGAAATTCTTATCGATGGAAACAGAAGCATCATCAGTTATGCGGAGTTGAACCTTGAGGGTTGATTCATTTTCGAAATCAAACGCGGATGCGGATTTCAGGGTGCCATTTTCATCCAGAGTAAAGAAGGAGTTGTTATTATCCCCATCCAGAAGGGAAAAGGTCGCAGCATCTGCATTGAAACCTTGTTTTCCATAAACCTCGAAGTTCTGAACGGTTGCCCCAACCGGAACAGTTTCGAGGAAGGAAAGAGCGGTCTGCGAATAGACTATTGTCGGGATCTGGAATTCATCCGTAGCATCAAAGCTGTAGCTATCATTAAGATCAGCAATATCGGAATTGATAGAAGCAGTACGGACTCCAAACTTGTACATATTCCATGATTTCAAGGCACCCAGTTTTTCGAATGCCTGCTCATCGGTGGTAAACAATTCAAGTTGCAGGATTTTTTCTTCATACCCGCTAACTTCCGCCTCGATGGAATATTCTCCGGGAGTCAGGGTGATCAGGGTGGCTGCCTCTGAGGAATGAGCAGGTGCAAGGTTTAGTTCCTGCAGTTGGGATGCATTGGTACCACTTTCCCAACCGCTGTTACTTGTAAGTTCATCGTAATACTCATTGTATATGGTAAAGGTGGTCCCACTTGCGGCATCCTCCACACCGAGGCTTGGTCCAAGCACACGCACAACCAGCGTGATCTCCTCCTCCACGGTTATATCCGTATACAAGCCATCGTATTCCGGCACCCAGGACCTAATGGAAACAACAGGGCTGTGCTCCTCCTCCACAT
>JAYQBI010000212.1:0-1672 GCA_038137235.1 Opitutales bacterium
TTCGCCTCCTTCTGGAATCGCATCCTTGACTAATTTACCCAACGCACGTCCGGCTTTGTAGTTGTTGGCTCCAAGATAGCCCAAACGCTCGCTCATGGGAGCATCTGCGTCCTGAGTGATCAGAATTGTATTTTTGGCTACCTCATTAAGAAATGGAGTCTGGTTCTCCGCATCAATTGGACTAACCGCAATTCCATCAATTCCTTTGGCCAATAAAGTTTCCATCATTCTCTTCTGATCAACAACGCCTTTTGGAGGCATAAGCACCTCGCATGAAATACCCAGTTCCTCTTCGGCTATTCTGACACCTGCCGCACATAAATCCCAAAAAGGATCCACTCCGTTTGTGACATAAGCAAAAGTAGTGGATGCATTTATTACTTTCGTGGAATTTCCATCATCTACTTCGTTTGCACCGGAACAACCGGCAAAATAAATCAAAGGGATGCATGAAACAGCTAGGATAATTTTTACAATCTTCTTCATAATTGAGTTAAGGATAGGGTTCATTTTAAAATTGTTCTACCACGGAGTACGTCCACCATTCACGCATAAAGTTTGTCCAGTGACAAAAGATGCTTCATCCGATGAGTAATACACCACTGCATTTCCAACATCTTCAGGTGTACCCCATCGACCAAGCGGGATGGTTTTCAAATATTCATTCTTAGCCTCTTCTGAATCATTTTCATGACGCTCCGTTGGAATCCATCCCGGGGCAACCGTGTTAACGGTAATTCCAAATGGAGCCAACTCGCTGGCCATACTTCGGCTCCAACCAA
Organism: Opitutales bacterium; assembly: GCA_038137235.1. Lineage (GTDB taxonomy): Bacteria > Verrucomicrobiota > Verrucomicrobiia > Opitutales > Seribacteraceae > Chordibacter. The sequence continues at coordinate 783 of JAYQBI010000212.1, forward strand.
TTTGCCCACCCTTGGCGGCAACATAGGCACTAAATTCTGGAACACTGCTGTGAAAGACTTCACTGGTAATATTGATTATTCTCCCACTTTTTCTTTTTTTCATTCCTGGCAAAACAGCTTTTGCCAAATGAAAAGGGCTTACTACAAAAAAATCATACATTTGCCGATAGAAGTCAGCATCATACTCCTCGATTGGTTTTTGAGGTTGATCGGGCGTGGCATTGGGTACGAGAATGTCCAATGAGCCAAACTTCTCTTCAATCGCTTCAATCATGGACTCAACCTGCACCTTATCTGATGCGTCTGCACGGAACATGGCGGCATGAATACCTTCCTCGCGAAGTTTGGTAAGCGTTCCTTCAGCAGCTTCCGAATTATTAAGATAATTTAAGCATACCTTGGCTCCAGCTCTACCTAAAGCCAAAGCAATCCCACGTCCAAGTCCACGACTGCTTCCGGTTACTAGAGCAACTCTATTAAGTAATGAAAAGGGCATAAATTTTTAGAATGAAGAGATTTCGATTGAGTTAAATCAGAAAAACCAAAAACAGATAATTTTGATATATCAAATGAATTTGATATTTAGAATTAGAGTTATAATAAAGTCGAGTAGTAAAGTTCTATAAAATCAAGATCTGGATTTTACCTCTAGGCATAAATTCAATTGGGAAATGCATTGAATAGTAATGAAAAGATTGGAAGCTGTAGGAAGTATAGCTTTGGATGAAAATATTGGAATACATATCAATGACCACACCATATCCTTTTTTGACTTAAGTAGAAAAGAAACTGAAAAGTGTTCCTAAAGATATGCCAATAGAGTTGTTAACAAATTAGCACTCGGAGAGTCATCCATTCATTGTTACATAATTTTTTCCTCGTTACTGCTC
>JAYQBI010000213.1:0-1641 GCA_038137235.1 Opitutales bacterium
CTTTGTGAGTCCATCTCCAATCCGTCGGGTAGTCCATCCAAAGAAATCTGGTCCACTTCACCTTGCAAATCGAGTTGAAGTTGGAAGTTCACCGTTTCAGTTAGGAGATCGTTAGCGGTGGAAATAGTGGCAATTTCACTGTCACTCAGGACATCATTATATACCCTGAAGTCATCCAGTTTTCCATTGAAGTAGGTGTTGTCATCTTCGTTGGCTCTTCCCATGGTCAGGGGAACGATGTTTCCGGTACTAATCGTTGATCTAATTTCTGAGGCAACTGGTTGACCATTTAGATAAACGGTAACCTTTGAGCCGTCGTATGTGTGAGCAAGGTGACTCCATGTGTCCCGAAGCTCCCCTCCGTGGTTCACTACGAAATTCCAGCTATAATGATCACTGATCAGGGAAGAAAAATTGTCGTGAGCGATGTTGCGGATACTCCAGTATCTGTCTGTTCCATCGAATTGTGTAATCTCCCCATATCCGTACGGACCCGCTTGTTCATTGGGTTGATAGGTCGCAAGGGATATCCAAAAAGAAATGGTTCTCGGTTTTTTCCCATCAATTCCAAATTCTTTGGCAGATGCATCCGTTCGGGCAAATCCAGTCTTACCGTCAAATTCAATGGCGGATCCGATTTTGCCGGGAACCCGATCGAATTCACCGCCTAAGCTTGCGTGTTTTTGACCATATAGATCATAGAGAAGAAATCCCTGTTCCTCATCCATGGGCCAATATCCAGTCAAGTTTTCCGGGCGGGTAAGAACTCTGGTGCGGATAATTTCTTCTTTTGGTTTTCGGAAGGAAAGATAGTGGATCGGATCCACATCAATTTCGGGTGGATTAAGCACAATGATATTTCCATTTCCTATCTCAGTGCCTCCTTCCTTGATTTGTCCAGATGAGGCGAATAAGATTTGACCGCCTCCTGCACCAAGATTTCCTCCAGTGACGCGAAGCATTCCGTTGTTGTAAATATTTGATCCTAATAAATGGATTGCCCCACCGGAACCACCACCACCTTCAAAATTAGCCCTTTGATTGGACCTACCGTTTCCTCCTGATGCACTGATAAGAGTGCCATTTGCGATGGTAATATCGCCATCTGCATCGATGCGTAAGGCACCTCCTCCCGCACCCGATCCCTGAAAGAAAGTTCCGCTCGAACCGGAACTGCCGGGGAGGAGTAACTTGGCGTCCTCGTTGTAATTGTAACTGGCTCCAATACCCGGACCACTTTGGATTGGGGCACCACCGGGTCCATCTCCCACTTGATTATCCGCACTTTTACCATGCCATGGATTTAAAACCCCTTTACCTCCGTAACCCGAAACCGGTGAGGCGTTACCACCATCCAAAAGCAAGTCTGCGGCTGTGTAAACATCGCCACCAGCAATGGTTTTGATCACCAATGGTTTATCTCCCCGCAGAATGACTTCGACATCCGGACCAAGTCGTACACTTCCAAAAGTGAAAGTGCAGAGAGGGACACTCCAGTTCTGTCCATTTCCATCTGTGTAATGAGAGGTGCTTACCACTCCTGTGCCATGGGCACCTCCTTCCACAGAAAAGTAACCGGACCCGGTATCAAAAGTAAGGGTGCCAGTATCCATGTCCAAGGAAGAAGCGAAATGATCCCCC
>JAYQBI010000214.1:0-1600 GCA_038137235.1 Opitutales bacterium
AAGTTCTTCCATGGATTATCGGTTACACGGTTCCCTACAAAACAAAATATAAGAGCATTTGTACTCAAATCATACTTTTTACGAAGTTCCTCTTTATTGGTGATGGGAAAGAAATGATCCGTTTTGATTCCATTAGGAATGACACGAATCTCCTCAAAAAAAGTACCTACTTTTGATTCGAGAAATTTTTCTTTTAGCCAATTACATGGAGTTGCGAGATACATCTTTGAGGAACTGTAGATCCTGACTTTTGTATTCAAGTTTTGTCTCGTATTATCCCTTGCAATCGGAGGAGTAATTGTAAGGTCAGGGCAATGCCCACAACCAATCTTAAATCGATGGCAATCGATTGGATGAGCACAATGACCAGTCATCAACCAACAATCATGGGCTGTGATGAGTAAAGGATATTTTTCTGATAAAACCTTTAAAGATCGAAGATCAAAATAATCCGGGAAGGGGTTGTGCAAATGAACCAAGGTAGGTTTCTTTATCAAAAACTTGGATGGGCATGATGTCCCAGGGAAACAAAAGTCTTCTTTACCTAATTGAATGTTTATTCTTCGCAGAGGCTCGGATAAATAATTCAAAAGAAAACTGAAAACTCTAGGAATGTATGGCCATCTTTTGCTCAGGGATAAATCGAGCAGATGTTTAATCGTTTTATGAAACTGGTTCCTGAATCTAAAATTATCGATTCTGACAATTCCTTTGTCCAAATCTTGCTCGAACTTATTGTATAAGAAAGACCCATTAAATGCTTGATGCAAAAGTGAGCAGATTCTCCCTGCACCACCTCCAGAGGCAGTGTAATTAATAAATGCCAGATTATTCAGTTCCACAAACTTTCAAGTTGCGTTTTGAACTCTGACTGATTTAAATTTCGCACCAGAACTCTAGGTATTTCACGAATATTTGTATCATGGTTAGCAATGCCGAATTGATTAAGAAAAACTGCATCAATTCCCTCATTTGCAAAAACTTCTTCAAGATCCTCTCTGCAGTCCGAAGATCCTCCGAATGGATAAGAAAAAGGCAAATGCCTGGATGTCGTGTAATTTCTTATCTCCCTTGTACTGGTGCAAATTTCTTCCTGGGCTCTGGCAAACTCGATTTTACCAAGTGAGTAATGATTTTGAGTATGGGCACCAAGCGTAATCAGGGGTGAGGACTCGAGTTTCTTTAACTCCTCTGAGTTTAGGGAACGATAGTTCTTTCTAGGTTCTTGATTGGATCCAAATTGCTTAAGGATAGCCATACGATCATGAACGTTGAGAGTCTTTAAACTTTCCTGGAGATTAAGATACCGATCCAATACTTCATCCCGTGCATCCGATAGTGCACTCCATGTTAGATATTTTTCTTTATTTGAAAGCAGAAGATTCTCCAACATGTCCCACCAGAATTCATTTTCAGTACCAATATTACCAGTGCAAACAAAGATTGTGGCAGGTATTTGATATTTCTCCAAGATAGGCAATGCCTCACTGAAATTATCAAAATATCCATCATCAAAGGTTAGGCATACGGAGCGATTAGAAAGATTTTTAGTTATAATTCTTTCTTTGAGCGTCTGGGTAGAAATCAATTCATAGTTCTC
>JAYQBI010000215.1:0-1586 GCA_038137235.1 Opitutales bacterium
ACTATGAACCCACTTTTAAAGCTAATGCAGCAAAATATCGAGTTCTAGTAAAGCGATGGAATCTGTTTGATTGGATGAACGACGAAAACCGAAAATTAGTCTTATCCGGTATGTGATTTTTGATAGAAATCTAACTAGAAAGAAAAGCACCGTCCTCCCAAACGATGCCTTTCAAGTTATGCAAACCTCCATAAACATAAAGTAAAGCCTGCCTTAAATCAAAAAATTTAGAAAATTATTAATTGTTGTTTTAGCGTAATTCTAAATGAGCTTATTCTTACCTTGTTTTGTTTTTTGGGCTTCTTTGGTCTCTCTTCCAATCTTCGGAATAGAGCATCTTGTCCTGAGAAGATTTTAAAACTTCATCGGCGTAGTTTTTCAGTGCTAATTTATATTCAGCAATGGTATCAGATAGTGTTTCTTGATTGATTAAATTGTTCTGTTCGTTGGGATCATTTTCTAAATCAAAAAACTCCCATTCATTAAAAGGAAAATAATGAATAATTTTAAATTTACCTTTCCGGAATCCATGGTGTGGGGAAACACCATATTCACTAGGGTGAAGGTTTTGAGAAAAAAATAATACATTTTTATCAGTGGATTGATTTAAATCACCTACCGTTTTTTTGTATTCGTCTCGTTTTCGATTTTCGAAACCGGTTAGTAGGTCAAAAAGCTCAAAATCTTCGAAAAAGTTTTCAGTATCAAGGTGGAGGGGGTGATCTTTAGCAAAACTAGCAATCACCAGGGGAATACGGGAACTTGGTTCGTACATCCATTCGCTTCCAAACCATCCATACTCTCCAATAAATCTACCTCTTTCGGCACTGTAAATAAATTGAAAATTATTTTTTTTGTACGATTTAAAGCAATCGATTAAGCGACCAATGTTTTCATCCATTGCATATAAGCAACGAAGATAATTCTTGATAAATCTTTGATATTTCCAAATGAAATATGATTCTCCTTGAGGATTTTCACGTGCAAAAGCTTCATTTTGAGGTTTCCAGGAAAGAGTCCATGCAGTTTTTTGTTCATCGTTCATGGAATTCCAGTTTTTATCCCAGATCGAAGAACCTTTTGAAGAGGAATTGGACTCAGGTTTATTTTGTAAAAACAAGTCATGTTCAGTATCTAGGTCAGACGAGATATTCATTTTTTGGTATTTGCTTGCTGGGGCAAGGTTTGCAAGATCTGAAAAAAAGCTATCAGGAGTTTCAAACCACTCATCATTGTACTTTCCAACCATTCGAATCGGAGGAATCCACGGTCTGCTTGTAGATTGGTAAGAAATGAAAGCAAAGAATGGTTTATTATCTGCCCTTGTTTTTCTCCACTTAATAATCAGGTCTGTGATTACATCGGTTGTATGTCCTTCAGATGAGTAGGTTCCATGTTTATTTTTAATCCTTGGATTGATGAAGATTTGTGGATCATCTAAGATTTCCCAAGAATCAAAACCTAAATAGTCAGGATTTTGTTTCCATAACCAAGACCCAAACATAACAGTCTCGTATCCAAGTGACTTGAAATGGAAACCCAATGATCTACTAGGTTTGAAATTAATCAGACCATGTCTCCTTCTT
>JAYQBI010000216.1:0-1580 GCA_038137235.1 Opitutales bacterium
GCGATCACATCTCCTGCCTTTTCAGTGTTTTTTCTTCTTGCTGCATCCAGAAAGAAGTCGATCGGTCTTCTTGTTGCTGGAGCAATTTCCTTGCTATTAGGGCGCTTTTTTTACGGTTCCCTGCAATCTATTACTTGTTCGATTGCGATTGGTTTTCTTGGTTATCAGAGCTTTTTATTTTTGGCTTCATATTTCTCTCAGCGAAGCAAGGGTCAAAAATTAAGCATCAAAAATTGCGAAGGCTTTTCCTTTTGGACTGCTAGTTTGTTCCTTATCGGTTGGGCACTATTCGCAGAAGGTTGGTCGGATGGTAAAATTATAGATGAGAAATTTTTACCTTTCTTAAGCGGAGTTTGCTTGCCGATCATTTTATATTTTCTTTTTTCCAAGTATCTACAGGACAAGGACGCTCCAGGGATTCATACCAAATCTTTTAACTTCGAAAAAATCAGAGGTGGCGTATTGTGGATCAATGTTGCTTTAGTTATTAGCATGGCTGTTGGAGTTTCTCCGGCCACCAATGTTGGCCCTTACGCAGGAACTTGGGGGAAATTATTTGGCGGTCTTAAAAGTTACTCAGTTATTGGGAATACAGGAGCGACAACTGGGCAGGCGGAAACTTTAAAATTTCTCGATGTCAAAACAACCATCCGTGAGGCCAGTAAAATTCCTTTTGAAGTAGTCAGAAACCGGATTCTTGCAGATACTCCAACCTGTTCTTGCCCAAGATGTATGCCAGAAGGGCTCGCGAAAGCGGGCTTCATTATTCCTGCATCTTTGTTGGGTTTAGCAGGTTTAGTCTTGTTGATGCTTCGCTACTGGGAATTTTGTATCACATTACCTTTTCTGGGAATTGCTTACAACTGTTTTCAGGGGAATGTTGGTCTAAGGTTTACTGTTCATGTTGGCAATTATGCAGCCATCGGACTTGTTTTTTTACTTTTAGTCTTACTGTGGGGCTTGACCCGCATTTTTATAAAGGAAAGACAGACCGAAGAGAATTTTGCCTCTAAATTTAAATGGGCCAACTGGTTGGCAGTATTACTAATGGTGGGATGGTTTGCCCAACCGAATCTCAATCACGCAGCCAATTATCATTCGCATGTGGTTTACCCCATAAAATCGATGGAAGTCTTACAAAAATTAAATGAAGCTTCTGAACCCGATGACTTTGTGGTCACCTGGTGGGATTATGGATCGGGTTGCTGGTTTCATGGGGATACTCGAACATTTACTTCACCCGCACATCAAACGGAGGACAATTTTCTTAGTTCTGAAATTTTGAGATCCACCTCTCTTCAAAAAGCAGTAAATCTTTCACGCCTAAAGACTGAAAAATTTAAGCAAATTTCTGAAAGTCTACTCAATGGTGAGAGACCAAGACACGATACTGCTGTGAAATCAATTTTCAAGGATGGGCAATTGGATCAGCCTCTTTATCAGTCGATTTTGTCAGACGCAGAAAGTCCTGACTATAAGCTTCCTCCTAAAACGCAGGATACCTTCATATTTCTTCCCTACGAAATTTTGAGAATTTTTCCTACGATTCTTAGCTTTAGTTCACGAAATCTCTACTTTTC
>JAYQBI010000217.1:0-1562 GCA_038137235.1 Opitutales bacterium
CATTAATTTTTTCTTCCTTCGGCAATCCGTCGCAATGTCTTGAAATATGAACAACTTCGTGACCCATGCGTGCGAACTCTTCACCCAGCAATTGCCAAGCTTTTTCTATTGCTCCTCCTCGCTTTGCTGGAACCGGTAGGAATGCTCCCTGTAAAATAGTAATTTTCACCAGAAGCTAAAAGGTGCACCTACATATATCTGATTGTAATTCAGGCGGGGGCATTTTCTGAGAGTGCTATAATTTGGCTGGCAGCATTCTTGATGTGCAAATTTTCCTCAAAACATTTTAAGGCTGAAATTCGCATATTAGGGTTTATTCCCTTAATCCAATTTTCTAGTAATCTCTCAATACCTTTTTCATCATCATTTGCCACCAAGCCTGCTTTGGAACATTCAATTTCTCGCCATAGATTAACTTTATTGGTTAGAAGCACAGGTTTACCAACCGAACATGCTTCTGCTACCACCATGCCATAATTTTCCTGATGCGATGGAAGAATTAATGCATCTGCTAATCTTAGTGCTGACCATTTTTGGTGACCATTCAGCATCCCGGTCCAATGAATACTGGAATTGCCAGTAGCTAATAGCCTAAGTTTTTTTAGATGAGTGCATGATTGCTCTAATGGTCCTGCTAAAATTAAAGCAAATTTTGATTCATCTAAATTACACTTTAACCATTGCTTAATCAATAAATCCACTCCTTTTTTATGATGAAATCTTCCTAGGTAAAGCAGGCATTTTTTTCCTCGAAGCTTGGGGTATCTTTGCAGGAATACCTCTTCTTCGTCTAAGTTCCTTCTAGGAGGACTGCTTGCACCCAATCCAGTAACCACTTCCCTGCATTTGTAAGGGGTAAATGTTTGGGATGCCAAAATTCTTTCCTCCTCGGTGGTAAAACAAACCGCTCGAGCATTACTTATTATCTTTCTTTGCTTCCACCACCAATAAATCTGCTTTTTTATATGCTTAAACGGATATGTTCTTTTGAACCATGGATCAAGCATCCCATGAGGAAATACGAGATAAGGAGAACCAAAAGATTTGAAGTTTTGAAAGGCAATTCTTCCAGGCCATTGCCAAAGTCCATGAACCACCAATAAGTCGTTTTTCTGAAGGTTCAAGTTTGCTGCCATCGAGTAAGAATGTACTATTTCTGAATCATAATCTGCGGCCAATAATGCTTCATGCAGACCTTTTACACTCGAGGCTACGCCTCCGAGTTCAGGATTCATTTTATGAACAAGATGCTTCAGTGCACCAAACAGCTTTACGGATTACAACTTAGACCAACCACGATACTTATATGAATAGTAATAAACCCCTGAGTTACTTTTGGCACGTGAGTTTGAGTTTTGTGGGCCTTCTGTATCAAAGTATATCCATGCACCATCTGCGGCACTGAAAACATGAGGGTATGCACTCGTCGAAACCCACAGCCAACCTAATTTATCGTTGTGTGCCCAAAAATTCTTTTGCGATGCCCCTGAAGTATAGAGCCATCCCAGCTTGGAATGATAGATCCACGGATAGTTATGGTCATTGAAGTAACCAAACCAGTC
>JAYQBI010000218.1:0-1551 GCA_038137235.1 Opitutales bacterium
ATTCTGGGGTTGTGATTGGCTCTGAAGGCTATGGTTTTGAACAAGTTGGCAGTTCTCACGAAAAAATTCCACATCTCGGAAAAGTTGTTATTGAAGACGATGTTGAGATTGGTGCTAATACTTGTATCGATCGTGCCAGGCTTGAGGAAACTCGAATTGGAGAAGGTACGAAAATAGATAACCTTGTTCAAATTGGTCATAATGTCCGCATAGGCAAAGGCTGTTTAATTGTGGCCCAAGTTGGCATTGCAGGAAGTGTAGTTTTTGAAGATGGAGTCGTGGTAGGCGGGCAGGCAGGGTTTGCAGGTCATTTAAAAATTGGAAAAGGAGCTAAGATCGCTGGACAAGCGGGTATTACAAAAAATGTAGAGGCAGGTGCTTTTTTAAAGGGAAACCCAGCCCTACCAGTACAGTTCGCCCATAAAATCTCTGTTTTACAAAGAAAACTACCAGATTTATTCAAAAGGATTGCCCAAGACGCGGACACTAACTAATTCCTTACTAATGGATCGCACTTCCAGTATCAAAATATTTAGTGGCACTTCGAACCTGCCCTTGGCTCAAGAGATTTGTTCTTACTTAAATGTACCATTGGGGGATGCACTTGTTACCGCTTTTCCTGATAATGAAAGCTTTGTGCGATTTAATGAGAATATTCGTGGAACGGATGTGTTTCTTGTTCAATCAACATCGTCGCCGGCAAATCATAATGTAATGGAATTATTGATTATGATTGATGCGGCTAGAAGAGCATCTGCTGCAAGAATAACCGCAGTTATTCCATTTTTCGGCTATTCCAGGCAGGACCGGAAAGACCAGCCCCGAGTTCCTATTACTTCAAAATTGGTTGCGAATTTATTGGTTGCAGCTGGTGTGAATCGTGTCCTGACAATGGATTTGCATGCCCAGCAAATTCAGGGTTTTTTCGATATTCCTGTTGATCATCTCTATGCATCTCCTGTTTTTTTTGATGAATTACAGAGCCGTGATGTAAGTAATATGACCATCTTTTCTCCTGATGTTGGAGGTATGAAGATGGCAAATGCCTATTCCGAATTGTTAGGTTGCCCTCTTGGCTTTGTAGCCAAGCGCAGAACCGGTGCCAGCACGGTGGAGGCAATGAATCTAGTAGGTGAAGTGGAGGGAAGAGAAATTCTCTTAGTGGATGACATGACTGAGACTGCAGGTACTTTAACCGCGGCAGCCAAGCTTTTAAAAGAAAGGGGGGCGCAAAAAGTTAGCGCGATTGTTAGCCATTGTGTCCTAAATGAAACCGGTCGTGAGCGCTTAGTGAGTGGTATGTTGGATGAGCTAATCACCACTAATTCAGTAGGGATGGAATATGGAGATTTGCCGATCAAGCAGCTTAGCGTTGCTCCATTACTTGGGGAGGCAATTAACCGCACCCATACAGATAGTAGTATTTCAAGCCTATTTCAAATCAAAGGCTTTTGAAGACTTCTAAATATTATTACTACACAAATTAAGCGATTCTATTCGCTGTAGAATATAATGAATCACATATATAAGGCTTTTCTAAAAAGCCTCTTT
>JAYQBI010000219.1:0-1528 GCA_038137235.1 Opitutales bacterium
TCCTTTTTTCCGCACATCAATTTATTTCCTCGGTTTTGCCAATACATGGAACATGCGTAGTAGAATGTTCCTCCATCAAGTTTTTGAAAAAGGGTTCCATTGCAATCGGGATGATTGCAAATGATTTGGTGAGAGAAATCCTTTTGAGGTTGGAGTTCCTGGTAAATCCATAATCCAATTGAAAGGATTGAAGCTAAGATCAAAAGTTCAGCCCACTTGTCATCAAGTAAAGCTCTCAGTTTTTCCCTGACAGAAACTTTTTGGCCAAATTCTTTTTTCCACCTGACAATAAAGGAACGAAGCGATTCTTTATCTTTGACTTCAAAGTTAACCTTTACGGATTCCTTTGGGATAGAAACGAACATGGCGTTCATTCTTCTGGCAAGTTGAGACTTTTGTTCTAAACCAATGGAACTCTCAATCCTTCCCCTTTGAATTTTGCCAGTTGCGATTACTTCTCTCGCATGAGTTTTCGTTGAGTTCATGCTTATGGCCAAAGCAAGCATATGGCTTTTGCCAGAGAGGATTTTTAAGAATGGTCCTAGGGGGACTTTCAGATTTACTTTATTAAACTTTGCATTTTCTCCTTTTGCGATTTCTTTAAGATCCTTGGACCAATCAGGAACCTTTACCCGTTCTTCTGAAGTATCGTAAACCCCTGTTTCAATACCTTGACAAATTTCGAAAGCAATGGGGATAGCCTCTTTATGTTTGGTATGAACAACGGCAATTATACCACTCGCAGAGTCGATGTCTTGCTTCCTTTCATCGAAGTATGATTCTATTATAGATTTGGAATTAGATTCTTCTTTTATGCGTTTCTTAACATCGTCTCGATCAAGTAAATCGATGAGTTCTTGTGGGGCTTTATCTAGTTGCCCATTTCTAAGAGCAAATTCAGCGATTGTTTTAGATGAAAGAATACTAGGAGCATATTGCTCATCTAAGAGAAACTTCTTTATCTCCCGTTGATCGGGATAATCATCTTCTTGTTCGGGGGGCATTGCTTATTCAGATTTCCTAAAAGTTAGAGCTTTTCCTTCTGGAGATATCAGGGAAAATTGAATGGATTTGAGCGAAATTTTATGAATGCACTGTCCGTTCTCGAAAGATAAATCAGGCATGTTTTTATCGATCAATTCTAATTTAAATTTATCTAATTTAGACTTCAGGTCATCATCCTCAGTATCAAGTTCAATTACAATCTCCTTGTATACGCGATTAAATTGAAGTGATAAAAAGAGGGGGAGTTCGTTACATTTATATAACTCGTAACTTGCCTTTTCCTCATCTGGACTATGTGCGGCAAGTCTTGTTCCTTGCTTTTGAAAAGTTGAGGGGGCAGGGAATGTAATGATCTTTGCTGATTCGTTATTAATTTCTTCTGAGTCAGAATTTTTTGGTTCTGATGTAATGCTTCGTTCCCGAATTACAGAAACCTTGGATAATTCTTCCTCGATGTATTTTCTTCTGGGATCTTTCGAATGAAATAGTTTCGGACCGACTTTCTCTTCGAGTTCACTAGTCA
>JAYQBI010000220.1:0-1521 GCA_038137235.1 Opitutales bacterium
AAACCAAGAGCAGCCAAAAATGGTTCTGGAATTAGAAGAATTCCATCGAATGCACCCTTTGCAGCTGCCTTTAAATTGTCCTTTGCATGATCGTCCGCAACTGCTGGTATACCAATTACACAAAGTGCTTCACGACTTCTGTCTGGATCAACTTGAGCTCTCAAATGAGCCATAAATGACCTTGCGGAATCCAGGTCATGAATTACCCCGTCACTAAGAGGATACGCCAGTCTTAAATGTAACTCGTTATCAAGTGCATCTTGTCCGTGAAGCATTTGGGCATTTCCAGGCAAAATGCCAGCCAAAATCCCCTCTTCTGGGAAGCCTACAATAGTGGGAACAATGATACCATGATGTTCGTCCGACCCAGGTCGGCTTAGCTTGCTTAAAATACAAGATTCTAAAGTACCCAAGTCCAATCCAAGAGGTAACTTCTTCCTCGTCTCCTGGGAATCGTTAGGCTGAGGCAGGTCAATCTCTTCGGTAAGGTCCTCTTTGTTCATCTTGGGAAAAGTATGGGAGTGTGGTACTTAAAAGGAAAGAATTTCATCAATCATTTCCTCGATTTCGTCAAACCTCAAACCTGTTCCTGCAGGAGGTAATTTGTTATTTTCTTTCTCCTTCACCAGCGTTGCTTGTTCATTGACTGAATCTGTTTCCGAAGATTCATCAAGGCATGGAATTGGTTCGGTCAGCTTCTTCTCCTCCGAAACAGAATGCTCATCTTCTTTACTCGCAGAATTAATTGCATCAGTAATCAGCGGGTCCTGTGATAAAACTACCTTTTGATCACTCTCGAGTGATTGATTGTTTGATTTGGATGTTGGTTGGAGAGATTCGGCTTTTCTTTGGGCAGTCTCCAAGGTTTGTTTTACCCCATCCATTAATTGCTCAAAACGATCCGCAAGCGCGGAAACTTCATCTCTCACAAGTTGAGCAACTCGAGCCTCGAAACGACCTGCAAATAGATCAAATGCAGTGGATAACTCTTCCGCTCTGGCCGACTCGTCGTCGAAAAGTTCCTTTAATTTTGCTTTTTTCTCAGATGCTTCGAGCGAACTTGTCTTTGCCCAAGTAACCACAAGTTTAGGAATCTCATTCTTGAGTACATTAACAGCACCGTCCTCATCTCCGACTAATCTCCGGACACACGCCCGGCGAAAACCCGCTTTCAGCGATTCGAGAGGAGACATAGTAGAAGTACTCATTAAAAGTAAGATTGATTAAGATTTGCTTACCCTCAGGACAACTTAAATCCTATTTCGATAAAAAGTTCATCTGCCTTAGCCAAACAACGTTCAATTTCATCATCTACCAAATTAAGTTCACCCCTCATGAAATTCAATAGATCATCAGGAAGATTTGCTTTGAAAGGAAGGGGACTTCCTTTATGCCTTAAGCAACGCCCGTGTAAGGCTTGTCTCTTCATTTTTAACTCAGGCAACCACTCATCATTCCAACCATATTCACAGAACTTGAGGTAATAATTTTCGTCTTCCCCATATAATTTTTCTCCGACCA